>CAYUFO010000186.1:0-3754 GCA_964443985.1 uncultured archaeon
ATGAACTACTCCAAGCTCTTCGCCCTCCAGATTGTGGGTTTGCTGTTGTTGTTTAATCTATGCATGCCTGTTGCTTTGGCCGAGGAATCTCCCCGAGAGATGAGTCAATCTGGGGAGTCGGCAGAATCTTCTGAAACGTCTATATCAGATGCGGAAACATCTCCGGATACGGGGGAGACATCCACGATCAGCCAGGAACTCCGGGCGGAAGAGGGGGAACAAGTCGAACCGATCGGTGAAGAGGGCGTCGAGGGGGAATCGGTGATGATGTCGACTGGTGGTTCGTCGTTGGTTCCCGGACAAGAGTCGCTGAGTCCTGAGACGCCTGTGAAGTCCAATGGCTATTATGAGACGAGCCTTTTTACGGGTGCCGCCAGCTACGTCTATCCCTTGCAAGTGCCGCCGGGCACGAATGGCTTGGCGCCTCAGCTTGCTTTGGAATATTTTAGCCACGCCTCCAACGACGACGGATGGGTGGGGTCCGGGTGGAGTTTCGCGAAAAACTACATCGAACGCGACATCAACAATACCGTCAACACCACAGCAGACGACGAATATGCATTGTATCTCGACAATAAACGCTACGATCTCGTCTATGTTGAAAGCGACGGTCGATATCACACCAATCCCGAAACATACCTCTACATCGAGAATCTCAGCGGTGCCGACAACGAAAACGGCATCTACTGGCGGGTGCGGACCAAGGATGGGACCAGCTACCGCTTCGGCTACAAAAACGACTCAGAAACACTGCGGGGCATACCCGGAAAACATAAAGACAAACAAGCAACCGAGTCATTTGCCGTCTCGGAGGGATATCACCTTTGTCGCGGTTGCACTAAATGCTCGCAGCGGGATTGGACCACCTCCAGCAGTAATCGGGTCTTAGACGTCGAAGCGGTGTCAACGTATTGTGGATGGGGGTCTGGACATGGATACTGTACGTTCGATGCAGACATTCAAAGTCAAAATCATGTGCACCTCACGGTCTGCATCACAAATCAGATGTGGTATGATTACTGCAATGACCACAGTTCAGAATGCTATGCTAGTGCTACATTTCGCATCGATTATCAACAGCCAAACAATACAATAACCGACATCGCTTCTCGCTGGAGTCTCGACCAAGTCGAGGATGTCCACGGTAACGTCATCAATTTTTCTTATGCCGAAAATCCGGGCACAAATGAGAATGGGAGTGTGTATCTTAGCGAGATCCGATACAACACCGAAGGATCAAGACTCATCACGTTTGCCTTGGAGGATAAGCCCGTGGCGTGGGATCGCTATGTCGGGGGGGCGAAGGTCGTTGAAAACCAGCGATTGAAGGAGATCAACGTGTCCGTTGACGGCAGCCTCGTTCGACGGTATGTCCTCAACTACTCGGGTAATCCCGTTGAGACGAAGAGTTGGCTGACCTCGATTACAATGTACGCAAGCGATGGCGTTTCAGCTCTTCCCCCGACCGAGTTCACCTACCAGGAATCGTTGAGCAATTGGACGCTTGATGCTTCGTGGGACCCTCCCTGCGATTTGAAATCCGCTGACGGCTGTAGGTACGTCGACTTGGATGCCGACGGACTCGCGGACGTCTTGAAGGCGACGTCTTCGACGCGGAAGGCCTGGCTGAACAACGGCAGCGGCTGGACGGAGGCTGCCTCGTTTGCGCCTCCCTCGGGCGTACGCTTTGATGGGAATCAGGTCTGGGGGTCCATTGACGTCGACACTGACGGGAGAAGCGACATACTGGGCAGTACCCTCTATATCAACAATGGCAGCGGCTGGAGCGAAAATGATGGCTGGCATCTCCCCTGCACGTTTTCGGGTGGAAGCGCTTGTCGGTTTATCGATGTCAACAGTGACGGACGAATCGATGCAGTCCGGGCCCTCTATCAGGGCACCCATACGTCGTGGCTTAACACCGGGTCGAATTTTTCATTGGATACTGCGTGGGGTTTGGATGTCGGCGTCCGCTTTGACGGAAACACCCGGTGGGGCGTCATGGATTTCAACCACGACGGCAATGTCGACGTCGTCAATCCTGATACCGACGTCCTCATCAAAAACAACGGCGGCGGCTTCTATTGGACGGGCAGCGAGGACTACGACATTCCCTGCGGCTTTGAAAGCAGCGATGGCTGCCGCTACGTCGACGTCAACGGCGACGGTTTGACTGACATCGTCCAGGCGACGGACAGCACCCATCAGGTGTGGGTCTTCAATGGCACTGGTTGGGAATTAGAAGGCAACGCCACGCCTCCCTCGGATGTCCGCTTCGACGGCGACCGGGGCTGGGGTGCCGTCGACGTCAACGGCGACGGCCTCGTCGACCTCATCAACGGCTCCAAAGTCTACCTCCACAATGGCTACGCACCCGAGCGACTCATCAGCGTCAAAAACGGATACGGGGGAGAAACGGTTATCAACTATACGCCGTCCACCCGGTTTTCGAACACGAACCTCGCCTATCCACTCTGGGTGGTCGAAGAAATCAGCGAAGACAACGATCTTTCGGGAGCACACTCGACTATTGTTCAATCGCGTTTCAAATACAGTGGGGGGATGCACGAATACGACGACAACGAATTCAGGGGATTCCATTATGTCTGGGTGAATAATACCCGATCCGTTGATAGGTATAGTTTCCTGCAAGTCGATGGATGCAAGGGCCTCATAGACGATAAGTGGTTTCAGGACGTGAGTGGCGATTGGCATAAGGCGCAAAAAGCGATTGACTGGTCATGGGTCTGTGCGACACCTGATGGTAACGGTATCTATACACAGTATCTGCAGAAGTATTACGAGATGCAATTTGATGGAAATTGCACCGGATGGCATAGCGGAAACACAACGCGCATCGACTATTACTATGATGAATATGGGAATGTGAAAAATACAACCTATCACGGCATATATGCTTCATATTACTTTGACAATCCCACTGGCGATGAACGCTTTGAGGTCATCAATTATACCTACAATACGTCTGCTTGGATTGTGGATCGCCCTTATCAGCGTCTCTTATACGATGCTGATGGGAATACTGTGGCGAAATCTTATTTCGTCTATGATGGCAATAATTTGCCGTGGGATCCGCCCCTTAAAGGGGATTTGACGATGCAGGCTGATTACTATGGCCCCAACACGATCTATGACTGGGTGTATAGGTATTACACCTACGACGGCTACGGCAACGTGTTGACAAGCAAGGACCCCAACGGTCACTTGACCAACTACGCCTACGATTCGTCGACCCATACGTTTCCCGTGAATGTGACGAATGCCTTGGGGCAGGTTACGCACACCCGCTATGATCCCGGGACGGGTAATGTTCGTAACGTGACTGATCCGAATGGCTACGTCGTCAGGTATGGCTATGACGTGTTTGGCCGGATTCAATCCGAGACGCGGGAGGGAGAATATTGCTATGAAGCGGGGCCATGTTATCCGACGATAAACTACACCTATTTTGATGATGTGAATCCCCGAGGAATGCGGGTTCAGAACGCGTACCACACGCCTCTAAGCCCGCCGTGGGAGTATCAGACGGTCGATGCCTATACGTGGATTGATGGTTTTGGCCGGACTGTTCAAACCAGGAAGGATGCCGAGTCGCCGGGCCAGCAGGTCGTCGTCAACACCTTTTTTGATGGGTTGGGTCGGGTGAAGGCCCGGTCGATGCCGCACTTCGACGATTATAGTTCCGCGTATGCTTCGCCGGTTCTTTCGGCGAGGAATATGAGTTTCGAGTATG
>CAYUFO010000187.1:0-3734 GCA_964443985.1 uncultured archaeon
GCCTGGGCGGTGGAAAAACGAAGTCCTGTTTCTTCGTCTCCCATCTATCGATAAGAACGCGCCCGTGATATGCCAGGCATTGCCTAACGATGGATTCTCCTCAAGCCAGGCAAAAGATAGAACGGGAGGCTATCCCAGCAATTGGTCGACGTACCAGTCGACGTCGAATTTCCGCAGGTCGGCGAGGTCCTGGCCGACGCCCGCGTAGATGATGGGGGCGCCGACTGCGTGACAGATGCTCAGGGCGGCACCACCCTTGGCGTCGGCGTCGAGCTTGGTGAGGATGACGGCGTCGAGGTCGACCGCCTCATGGAAGCTTTTCGCCTGTTCGACGGCGTCGTTGCCGGTCAGGGCGTCGCCGACGAATATCGTGAGGTCGGGGCGGTTGACGCGCACCACTTTCCGTATCTCGTCCATGAGGTTGACGTTGGTCTGCATGCGGCCGGCCGAGTCGGCGAGGACGACGTCGACGCCCTTGGCCTTGGCGTGGTCGCGGGCGTCGTAGATGACGGCGGCGGAATCGGCGCCCTTCTGGTGGGCGATGACCTTGACGCCGAGCCTTCGGCCGAGCTCCTGGATCTGCTCGATGGCGCCGGCGCGGAAGGTGTCGCCTGCGGCGAGCACCACCGAGTGGCCGTGCTCTCTGAGCAGGTGGGTGATTTTCGCGATGGTGGTGGTCTTGCCGGTGCCGTTGATGCCGCAAAAGAGGATGAGGACGGGTTTGTCGCGGCCTTCGACGTAGGCGGGCAGGTCGATGGGCTCGCCCTGGCGCATGAGGTCGGCGAGGACGGCGCGCAGGGCGCCGCGGATGCGTTGGTCGACTTCGGCTTTGGGGAGCGGCGTGCCGACGATGCGGCGTTTCAGTTCGTCGATGATGGCTTGGCCGGTCTGCATGCCGACGTCTGATTGCAGGAGGTCGAGGTTGAGCTGCCACAGGAGGTCGTCGACGTCCGCTTCCGTGAGCGTGACGGAGCCCGAAAGCATGCCTCGGACTGTCGTGGCAGTGGAGAGTTTGACTTTTTTCTCGGGCCCCTTCTCGCGTTCCGGGGCGGGCGCGGCTTTTCGGCTGGGGATGGGGGCGGATGGTTCCTCGACGTCTGGTTGGAGGATGGATTCAGCATCCTCCGGGGAGGGCTGGGCTTCAGGGAGGACAGTAGCGGGATCGGCAGCGGAATCCGTGGAGGGTTCAGGAGATTCAGAGGATGTCGTTTCTTGCGGTCCGGGAGCATGAGGTTGGGCTTCTTCCGTGGCTGGCTGTTCTGAGGAGGGGCAGGTTTTGGCAAGCGATGCGGTGTCGGCTTCGATGAGTTGTTCGGTTTCGGAGGCGTGGCCTGCGGGGGCCGGGGCTTGCGGTTCTTTTTCCTCGGCTTTCTTGGAAGCCTGGCTGACGAAGGACCGGAGTTTTTCGCGAAGCGAACCGAACATAGTGCCTGCCTTCGATAGGGAGAGAATTACTGCCCGCCGAGCTGCTGGAGCTCCTGGTAGCGCAGCTCGACGTGCTGCTGGAGGGCGGCCGCTTCCTGGGCGGTGTCCCTGAGGCTCTTGGCGAGCTTGTCGAGGGTCTTCTGCAACTCGTCCTCCTTGCCGGCGAGGACCTTTTCAGCTTCTTCGACCTTCTTTTCGAGGGTGATGCCGGCGCCGGCGCCCAAAAGGATGGATTCGTTGTCGGCGAGCGTGGCGCGGGCGAAGGAGCCCGATCCCAGGGGGACGAGGATGTTTGTGCCTGGTTTCTGGTCTGCGAGGCTTTTGAGGGCGTCGCGGGTGGCCGAGACTTCGGCGATGCCCTCTTCGAGGGCCTGGACCTGTTTGGTGAGCTGCCCGTGGCGGGCCCGGGCTTGTTCGAGTTGCATGGCGAGCTGTTGGAGCTCTCGTTGCTTGTCTTCGTTTGAGGCCATTTTTTTTTCCAGGAGATCTAGTGGCGTTCGTCGACGCCGTCTTTCGTGCCGACGTAGACGGTGGTGGGCGTCGTCATGGCGAAGATGCCGTTTTCCATGACGCCGGGTATGTTGTTGAGGATGCCTTCGAGGTCGAGGGCGTCGTCGATGTCGAACCGGCAGTCGATGAGGTGGTTGCCGTTGTCGGTCGTGAAGTCTTTGCGGACGACTGGGGTGCCTTCGAGTTCCCGCAGCTCCATGAAGATCGCGTTCTCGGCGAAGGGGAGTACTTCGAGGGGGACGGGGAAGTTTGCGCCGAGCTTTTTGACGAGCTTTGATTCGTCGACGATGACTGTGTAGTCGCGGCTGGCTGCGGCCACGATTTTTTCGCGTGTCAGGGCGCCGCCGCCGCCCTTGATGAGGAGGTTGGCGGGGTCGACTTCGTCTGCGCCGTCGACGGTGAGCCTGATGTGGCGGGCGTCGTTTAAGGCGATGGTGGGGATGTCGTGCTGTTTGGCGAAGGCTTCGGTGGCAATCGAGGTGGGGACGCCGGTGACCTCGATGCCCTCGTTTTTGATGCGGTCTGCGAGTTCTTCGAGGAAGAGGTTGGCTGTCGAGCCCGTGCCGAGCCCGATGGTCCATCCGTCTTCGATGTCTTCGGCCGCGCGTCGTGCGGCGTTCCGCTTGGCCTTCTCATCTGCTGCCATCGTCAGCTACACATATGAGCGACGGCTATTAAAAGAGAAGAGTGAATGACGGGGAAGAAAAAGAGAAAAGAAGAGGGAGTGATGCCCTAGGCGGCTTCGGGTGCGGCCGCGGGCCGCTTGGCTTCGGATACGATGCTCGCGGGTTGTTCGAGTTCGATGGTGGCGTTTCCTTCGTCGTCGAGGGCGACGGTTCCGATGTATATTTTTTTGTCCATTTTGGGGGGTGGGGGAGGGCAGTCCGGGAGCAGGTGGCTGCCCGTCCCCCGTGGTGTTTGGTTTGTTTTCGAATATTATCGCGTATCGGTGATTTAAAAACGTGGGCTACAATTGGTTATATGGTTATTCATAACTTTAATCATGGATGCTTTCGCCCCAAAAGACCTCACCCAATGGCTTTCCATCACCAGCCAACAGGCCAACGTCCTCCTCACCATCCACAAACTCCAAGCAGCCGGCGAAAAGACCAGCCCAAAGAACATCACCCGCCGTCACAAAGCAGAGCACGACACCTACATCCAAAAACCCAACATGTTCGTCATCCTCAAAAACCTCATGGAAAAAGGCCTCATCCACCGCCGGGCACTCTCCGACTACCGCATCGACTTCGACGGCATCGCCGCCGCCCTCCACCGCCACCAAGACGAACTCCGAGAAGAACTCGGCCGCGTCGAGCGCATCGCCCCCGACGTCGAAGCCTACTTCCGCCGCCTTGCCCCGCGCGGCAGCCGACCCGACGTCGCCACCCTCGACTACGACGGCTTCTACGAGCACCTCAGCCGCCGCCTCACATCGGCCAAAACACTCCTTTCCGCCTCAAGCTTCCCCCTGCCAGCCTATAGCCCCCACATAGCCGCAGGCCTCGGCAAAACAGCCATCCAACAAATCCTCATCCGTCGCTGCTTCGAAGAACAATACCTCACCATCCGCTACGTCACCGACCTCGACGTCGACTACCTCTTCAACCACTGCTTTCGCGCCCTCGGCGACCCCACCAAAGCCTACCGGGAAACCGCCCTCATCCTCGACCAACTCAAAAGCCAAGCCGACAGCCAAACACATTTTTCCGTCCACGTCATCGACGACCTCGCCGGCTTCGACGTATCCATACCACTTGACGACGAACCCCGCGACTTCTACCTCGTCACCCGTGACG
>CAYUFO010000188.1:0-3715 GCA_964443985.1 uncultured archaeon
TGAGGGATTGCGTTTTTTGTGCGAGTTCTTTTTCGCGTTTCTCGAATTCCTGGATCTTCTCTTCGAGGGATTCGAGGCCTTTTCGCCGTGTTTCCAGGTCTTCTACCCTCTGTTCGAGTTCTTGGGCGTGTGCCTTTTTTTCGCCGAGCGATTTCTGGATGCGTTCCTGTTCTTTTTTCAGGTTCTCCTCTTGGGTGTCGAGCGCGCGTTTTTTTTCTTCTTCGGTGGCCGTTTCCGAGTAGCCGCAGTGCATGCAGATGTATTCGATTTGGCCTTCCTCGCGGCCTGTGGGCAGGAAGGGGCCCATGCCGCATTTGGGGCAGGCGGTGTCGGTTCTCGGGGTTGGCATCTTTTGTCGTGGTCGTGTTTGTCTATTTGCATGTATGCTCGTTATATGATTGGGGGGTGAAACGTATTTGACATATTCGTTCGCCCTCAAATATATTTGCGGTCTAAACGAATATGTGCTTTGTCAAGAAAGTTATGACCTCAACTATAAATGGGGGTTTCTTTTCTGAAACTCCTGTTTTGCGGGGCAAATCCCGATATAAGCCTATTAAATAGATATCATATGGTATATCTTTTTTTAAAACTTTAATATAATTAAATTAATAAATTAGATATTATTTATGTGGATTAATTTAAAAAATTTATTTTATTATTCCTAATTGAATATATCTATCATATAAAATTTAAAAGGGACGATGAAAAATATTATTTCGTTTTATTGTTCTTTTATCTCGAACTAAAATCCTTCGCTATTCAAATTCGGCCCGATCATAGGCCTCCCGAACCTGTTCAGGGGCCAGTTTCGAGTAGACCTGGGTCGTCGTAAGCCGTTTGTGTCCCACCTGCAGCTGGACCGCCGTGATGGGTATCTTGTTCATGAGCGCATCGACGACGTGCGTGTGGCGAAGCGTGTGGGGCGTCACTTTCCGCAGCCTGCGACCCTTCACGTCGGTCCCGTAGAACTGCTGGATGCCTGCCTTTTCCGAATATTTGTCGAGCATCTGCTGTATCCTGCGCGTCGTGAGGTGTCCACCCTGGCGCGACTGAAAGAGGAAGCCATCCCTTCGTTTTTCAAGGGTGAGATAGCCTCTGAGGTCGTTCAATAGGTCGGCGTTGACGCGAACGGTCCGGCCCTCCCCGATCTTCGTGTTCTCTGCAGGGATGCGGATGAATCGGTTGTCGAAGTCGACATCGTCTATCTCCATGAGGCAGAGCTCCCCCACCCTGCATCCCGAGTCATGCAGGAGTCGGATGATGAGCTTGTCTCTCGGGTTGTCGATGGCTTCCTTGAGCCGCTTCCATTCGTCTCGGTCGAGGTATTTGATGGTTTCCCTGAACGCGACATTCCGCCTTTTTCCTGAATTCTTTGGCGGAATGTGCGTATCGCGACCACGATTCTCCTGGATTTTTTGTGGTCGCCGATATTTTTTCGATTTTGAGTTTCGCATTACAATCACCAACAAAGTCGTCAGCAAAGCGAAACTATGTGCAGCGTGTCGATTTTATCAACAGTTTCGCTTTTCTATTACAAATGCGAAACCAACTATAAAAGCACACACGTTATCCCCAACTGGCACGAAAACGGCCTTTTTACGCGCCATACCCTTGTTTTTGCAGTCAAATCGGCGTTTTCGTGGAGTTATCTGCTGGCGCGTGTGGGCAGAGCGCCCATTCACCTAAAACGAATTATTATCCTTCGATAATCGATATCAAAAAAACGAATAAAATTTTTTCGTGAATATGTTAACACAAAATGAAGGAAAAAAATTCAGCAAATATATAATGTATTATTAATTAGTTATACTGTGATAAAACCAATTGAAAAAATTAGTCATAAAGAAAACAACAAGGAAAATCATAATAGATAACTATCTACTACCTGCTTTCTTTTTCGTATGTTCTCTCGCATATTCGACGAACTCCTCCAAGAGCCCCTCGGCATGCAACTCATCCTGGTGTTCGAGCCACATCAACGTCTCCCTCAGCTTCGGCACCAGCGACCGGTCCACCTCCACCAATTCGGTAATCTCGCGAATCGTCCGCTTCGACTTATCGATGAATTCGGCATCAAGCCCGCTCTCACCGAGGTGCCACGCCTCATCCCCGCCCTCGAATGCAGCAGCCGCAAACTTCAGCGTATCAGACAGACCAGAATCGTGAATGCCACCCTCATGCCCTAAATCCCGCGCCAAGGTATAATAGACCGCTGACCCTACAGCCTGCGCAACATGGTAACCAGCCGGCCGCTCCTTCTCCGCCCCGGCAGCCAATCCCAAACCCTCAGAAACGAACAAGTCCATCGCCTGCGGATCCAGTTCCCTTCTCGCCCGCGACGCTCCACGCTCCACCACGCCAGCAACATCCTCGACAGACACCTCCTCTAAGACTCTTGATCCAAGCGACACGCTCGTGGTTCGTAATCCTGATTCGACACGGTTGATCTCCCCATCGTCCTTACGTTTCCCGTCCTTTTGGAAGAACAACTTCCGCGTCAAATCCTTCTCCTTCTCGGTGAAATCCCTTCGCTCGAAGACGCCGCTCCTCTCCGCAGCCGCAAAATCCGGGGCGTCGCGGATCCACGGCAACGCCAAACCAACCTTCGCCACGTCAAGGGAATCGGGGTCCTGCCAGGAGAAATCAACGGATTGCACCGCCTCCCCCCTCGCTCCACCCGTTTTCGTCGCCATCGACACCCCCCGCGGGGTCTCGCCCGTCGCTCCGGGAGCGCCCTCCTTTCCCTCATCTGCCCGTCCCGCAGCAACCTTCGAGCGCACCTTGGCAGCGGATTCCCCGGTTGGCATCACGGCCGGCTCCTCCACGCCTTCGCCCTCCCTGGCAGCCTCGCGCTCGATGCCTTCAAGCTCTTGGAGTTTTTCCTCGGCGGCATCGTAATCCTTTGCGGCGATGAGCTGGTTGACCTGCGCCATCACCTTCTGCTGCTTGGCCCCCCATTCAGAATGGCGGCGATAGTAGCGCTCGTTGAAGTAGGGTGCTTCCCTCGCCATGAGATTCAGGCAGTCCTCATAGCGATTCGACTTGTAGAGCTCCCACATCTCCCGGGCCTCGCCGTCGAGGACGCCGGTGTCGACGCCCAATGCCTTCATCTCCCGAAGCCGGCGCCTGAACTCCTCGACCTTCTCGCGGACGTTCTTGCCGAGACCCGCCCGACGAGCCGACTCGACCTCTTCGCGCTCCACCAGGTCGCGTTCTTCAGCCGACGCCTCCCGGGAGCGCCTATTCATGAGATTCAATGCGATGACGCCAAGCGCAGCAGCCGTCGCGGGAGAGACTCCCCCAACGCGGGCCCGTTTCACGGATGCGCTTGCGCCCGGTTTCGACTCCGATAGACCCGGACCCATGCTGGGCGCCTCATCCCCTGCAGTTGATGCGCCCCCAGAATGGGATTCTTTAGCCACTGCCTTGTCCCCCAGGGCATGCCCGATATCCAACCCCATATAGTGTAAGTGGGCATGCTTGGCGTGGGGGCCCACGTTGTCTTCCCGCATAATCACACCCCCCGCGGTTGAAGGAGTACTTTCCTGGAGGGAAACACCTTGCCCAGTCGATGACAATTTTTCACGAGGTTGGAATACCCGAAACCCTTTTCCTTTTTGACTGGAAGCTGCAAGCACTGGTGAATATCCCCTGTTCTGATAGTGATTTAGCGCCATCTTTTTGGCAATGTTTGTTACTATCTCTGTAGGAA
>CAYUFO010000189.1:0-3710 GCA_964443985.1 uncultured archaeon
GAGCTCCTCTTCGAGCTTGGGGCCGATGCCCTTGAGCTCCGAAAGCTTCATGACGGCAAGGGGGTCGCGTTCGGCGACAGGTGCTGGTGACGCATCGTCAGATGCTGCTTCGTCGTCTCCCCCGGTTTCTTCTTCAGGGAGTTCCTCGATGATGCGGACTTCCTCCTCTTCGGGCTCTGGTTCGGCTTGCGTGATGCCGAGCGAGGCCCACCAGCCGCGGGGGAGGAACTTCTCGAGGGTGAGGTCGCGGTGCAGCGGCATGCCTGCGTAGTCGTCGAAGGAGGCCTTGACCTCGAAGAGCGTGGTGTAGCGGACGAGCCGTTCCGAGCAGGCCTGGCAGAGGGTGCCGGCGTAGCGTCGGCTCGGCGTCTTCTGGCTTTTCGTGAGCTTTCGCTGGCGGACAGTCGGGAGGCTCTCGACGCCGCCCATGGGGGCGCCGCAGCGCGCGCAATGGGCCTCGCCGGGGGTTTTCCGTCTGAAGCGGGTGACGGTCCTTCCGCCGGGCACGCGCACCTTGACGCGCTTGGCGGACCGGGAGCGATGACGTGGTGCGACCATTTTTTTTAAGAGAGTTGTATTCGATGTCCTGCTTTAAATATGTGCGGTCCTCCTACATGGTGCGGAAGAGTTTCCCCAGCGGGATGGAGAACGCCATGACGGTGATGAAGTAGGTGCCCAGCCATCCGAGCTCGTAGCCGAAGATGGAGGAGACGGCGTAGGGGCTGGTGTTCGAGAAGACGATGTCGTAGGAGAACTGGGTGACGGGCGTCGTTATCTCTTCGGGAACGGTCTTCTGATAGGAGAGGCCGGGGGCGTCGGTTTCAGTTGTGAGTTCGGCGAGTCTCGCGTATTGGGGGCCATGCCGATAAGTATAGTCTTCGACGAGGTCGTAGCTCGCCGACGAGATGGTGGGGGGTATGTCTGGCGTCGTCGGTTCAGAGAAGGTTATGTTGAGTGTGAGGGTCTGGCTGCCGTAGTTTGGTATGGCGTCGACGTCCCAGACGAAGGTGTTGTCGTCGGGCTGCCAGCTGCCGTTGACGATGACGCGGGCCGGTTCGCCGCCGACGAGGCTGCGTTTGATGTTTTCCCTGAATCCGAATTGCTCGTAGATGGGGGTCGTTGATGCGGAGAGGATGCTGGCGTTCGCCGGGAGGGCGTCGACGATTGTGGCGTTGTGGACGGCGCCGATGTCGCCGTAGGTGGTGCCCATCCACCAGAAGACGAGGAGGATGGGGATGAGGGTGATGACCATGGGCTTGTAGGACTCCTTCATGTTGCTCATCATGTGGCTCATCATCTGCTCTTGGGCCTTCTGCATGGCCTTCATGTCCTTGGCTTTCTGGGCCTCCTTGAGGAGCTTCTGCTGTTCCTTCATCTTGGCCTGGGTCTCGCGGTACTTGTCCATGTCCATGACGCGCATGCGGACGTAGATGCTGAATATTGCTACGAAGAAGGCGATGACGGCGATTTCAATCGCGGCCGGGGAAAACCAAAACGATGCCATAACATTCACTGGGGGGCGTAACGAAAACCTACTTTACGATGCTTGGTTATAAATACTGGTGTTTTACTCGGTCGTCGTGGCCTTTTTGAGCTCCTTGCCAATCGAGAGGTCGCAGATGCCGTCTTCGTCGTCCCAGCGGCAGCGCCGCAGCTTGAGGTAGACGACGAGGACGGCGAGCGTCAGCGAGAAGATGAGCGGCCCGAGGATGACGCCCGCGATGCCGTAGGTGGTAAGGCCCGCGAAGACGCCGAAGATGACGATGAGGGGGTGGACCTTGCGTTCGTGGCTGACGAGCTTGGGGTAGACGACGTTGTCTGCGACCTGGTCGGTGATGAACCCCCACGCGACGATGGCCAGGCCGGCGGCGGGGTGGATGAAGATGAAGGCGTAGACGGCTGCGGGAAACCAGACGAGGAAGGGGCCGACGAGGGGGATGATGCCGAGGATGAGCATGGCCATGGTCCAAAAGAGGGGGCTGCCGATGCCGGCAAGCCAGAGCATGGCGCCGTTTGAGAGGGCCTTGATGACCGAGACGCCGATGAGGCCCTGGATGAGCGCGGTGACCATCTCCTCGGAATAGGCGAGGAAGGAGCGGAGGCTGTCCCCTTCGTCTTCGGAGTAGGCCGTCATGGCTTGGTAGATGGCTGGCCCGTCGACGAGCAGGTAGAAGACGGCGATGAAGAGCAGGATGACGTGGGTGATGACGTTTCCGGCGAGGACGAGGTAGGAGGGGATGCCTGAGATGATGCTCCGGGAAAACGAGGAGACGAGCGACATGCCTGCTTCGGCAAGGCGGTCGGCGAGGCCGGAAAGCCAGGGCATTCCCTCGGCGACGTCCTCGAATTGCGTGAGGCCTCGCGTCAACGACGCCCTCGCAGACACGGTCTGGGAGTACAGGCCCGACACCAGGATGGCGGAGGCGACAAGCAGCACGATGGTCGCTGTGCCGAGGGTGGCCAGTCCTGCGGCGTACTCGTTTTTCACGTGTCGCCTTACCCGCTGGTAGGTGGGGTAGAGGATGGCGGTCGCGGTGAGGGCCTCGAGGACGATGAGGGTGTACGGGGAGAGCATGTACAGGGACCCGGCGATCAATATGACGAGCACGGCGAGGAAGGTGTGGCTTATCTCTATCGAAGGCCCCCTCTTTTTTCTTTTGGCCATGGTGGTGGTTCCCCTGGGTGCTTCAACATTTGAGGCGTATGGTTATAAATCCGGGATGTTTTTCATGTCTTTGCGTCCTGGGCTGATAGTAGCTCTTTCGCGTCCTCGAGGGTTTCCCATCGCTGCATCGAGCGTTCTATCTCTTCCTTCATCGCATGGTCGGTTCGTGCGAGGTGGTCGAAGAAATCGACGGGGTTTCCATTCTGTTGGTCTATTTGTTCCCGCATCCATTCGAGGGATTCCCCCCGTCTGACCTCGATGAGCCCCTCGTCGGCTGCCCGGCGGAGCATCTTCTTCAGCCAGGCGAGCATGTGCTCTCGCTGCACAGCCCACAGGAAGGAATCGCCGTAGGTCTCATACATCCACTGGATTCGTTCATGCTCTGCTTGGCCCGTTGGGGGTTCGATGATGTTGGGGCAGAGCGTGTTAAACGAGGGGATAAGCGAGTCCTCGCCCACTCCCGACCCTGAAAGGGGGAACACGCGGCAGTGCATCATGCGGTGCTCGTAGATGCTGCATCGGTCGCTTTCGTCAAGGAAGGGGCAGTCGTCGTGGTCGAGGTTCCATGAGACGACGAGCGGCTGATTGGACGCGTTATCGTAGAACGCAGTGCGGGGGGAGACCTGAAAGGGCGTCGGGGCGACTCTTCGAAGGAGGAACAACTCCCAGCTGTAGAGGGGCAGTCTCACGTCTTCGACGGGCATCAGCGTGTAGAGGGGGCCTGTCGAAGCTGCCGTGTGTCGTTGGCGCAGCTGGTTGGCGATGTCGTGGACGTCAAAGCCCTTGCAGCAGGCGGCGGGTGTTGCGCAGCCGCCGCAGGAAAACTGCTCGCTCATCACCTAGCTATTGAGGGGAATCGGTAAAAAATGCGGGATGTGCTATGCGGCGTAAGTGAGCGTCCTGTCTCGGGGGTAGCCGGCGCGCCGCCAGGCGACGTAGCCGTCGACGAGTCGGTAGAGGTTGTCGTATCCCCTTTCTGCGAGATAGTCGCCTGCGTAGATGCTCTCGCTGTTGCCCCCGCAGTAGAGGATGTAGGTCTTCTCCC
>CAYUFO010000190.1:0-3707 GCA_964443985.1 uncultured archaeon
AAATCCATGCGTGTCGACCTCGCCTACGTGAATGGGCTCCTCGGATTGGAGCTCTCCGCTCAGACGGCAGAGGATTTGCTCGAGCGGATGCGCTACGGCGTGTCGGTGAATCATGGGGCCCTCGACGTTCAGGTGCCCCCGTATCGCACCGATGTCCTGCACCCCATCGACGTCGTCGAGGACGTGGCCATCGCCTATGGATATGAGAATTTCTCGCCGGAGCTGCCAGCGCTTACCACGGTCGGCTCACGAATCGCCCGCGAGCGGGTCGCCGACGACCTGCGGATGTGCCTTGTGGGCTTCGGATTCCAGGAGGTCATGACGCTGACGATGACGAACGCCACCGAACAGTATGAAAAAATGGCGGTTCCGGCTGAGAAGGCTGCCGAAGCCGAGAGGCCGGTCTCCGAGGAGCACGCCCTCGCCCGCACGTGGCTGTTGCCCTCGCTCATGGGCGTCCTCGAGAAGAATCGCAACCGCGAGTATCCCCAGCGGCTCTTCGAGGCCGGCGTGTGCGTGAGCCCCGCGGGCGAGACCGTCCACCGGCTTGCCGGCGTCGTGGCCCGGGCCAAGACCGACTTTGCCGAGGTCAAGGCGCTTGTTGCCGGCATCCTCGAAAGCAGGGGCATCCGGGCGGACGTGAAGGCATCCGAGCATGGTAGTTTCATCGCCGGCAGGGTGGCGGAAAACGACTGCGGATTCTTCGGGGAAGTCTCTCCTGCGGTCATCGCGAACTTCGGCCTTGGGGTGCCCGTGACGGCCTTCGAGCTCGACGTCGACGCGCTCGCCGGCGACTGACACAACTATCCCTTGGTGACCTGCCATGAGTTCTCAAAAAACATTCCACCTAAAAAAGCTCATCAACGAGCTCAAAAAAAAGCGAGGCCGCCACACGGAGCTCATCTCCGTGTACGTGCCCGCAGGGCAAGACCTCAACCTCACCCTCAACCAGCTCGCTCAAGAGGCGGGCACCGCCACCAACATCAAAAGCAAGTCGACGCGAAAGAACGTGACGACGGCGCTCGAGAAGACCATCCAGCACCTGCGCATCTTCAAGGGGACGCCCAAGAACGGACTGGCGGTCTTTTGCGGCAACACCAGCGAGCAGGAGGGCAACCCCGACTTCCAGCTGTGGAGCGTGGAACCTGCCGAACCAATCGCTGTCAAAATCTATCGCTGCGACCAGGTCTTCGTCACCGAGCCCCTCGAGGAGCTCATCGCCGACAAGGATGTCTACGGCCTCATCGCCATCGACAACAAGACGGCCACCCTCGCCACCCTCAAGGGCGACCACTACACCATCGTCAAATCCATCACTTCAGGCTACGCTGGCAAGCACCGCGCCGGCGGCCAGTCGGCCAGGCGTTTCGAGCGCCTCATCGCAGAGCAGAGCATGAACTTCAAAAAGCGCGTTGCCGAGCTCGCCGAAGAGATATTTCTGCCCGACTTCACCGACCTCAAAGGTATCGTCATCGGCGGACCCGCCGGCACCAAGGACGACTTCGTCGAGGGCGAGTTCCTCCATCACGAACTCCGCAAAAAAATCATCGCTGTCAAAGACATCACCTACACCGACGAATCGGGCATCCGCGAGCTCATGGAGGCCAGCAAGGACGTCTTGTCAGAGGTCGAGGTCGTGCGCCAGAAGGACCTCATGCAGCAGTTCATGAAACGCCTCGTATCAGACGGCGCCATCGCCTACGGCCCCGACGTCGCCCCCTCGCTTGAGGCTGCGGCCGTCGAGTCCCTCCTGCTCTCGGAGTCCCTTCCCGACAACGACATCGACGCCCTCTACGAACAAGCCGAGGCCACAGGCGCTATCGTCGAGATACTCAACGAAGACTTCGAAGAAGGATTCCAGCTCAAAAACACCTTCGGGGGAAAAGCCGCGCTGCTGAGATACAGGATAAAGTAAAGTTGTTTAATAGCACAACCACCTAAGGTACTTTCATGAAGCGGGGGGCTATCTTTGTTATTGTTGTCGTTCTGGTTTTGGTGGTGGGGAGTGGATGTTTGGAGGAGGATATTGACCTTTCACTTTGTGAAAATAAAACAAGTGACTGGGAAAGAGATAGCTGCATTTATGATATCGCTGAATTCACGAAGAATCATGCATATTGCAATGAAATTGGAGAGAGTATTCGTTGTTATCGGAGTCGGTGTTGGACGATAAAGGATTCATGTTTTCGGACTGTAGCAAAAGCTACAGGAAATCCAATAATCTGTGATTTTATAAAAGAGGTGCGGATGAAAGACGTATGCTATGAAGAAAGGGCATACGAGAGGAGGGATTCGAGCTTATGTAAACGGATGGTGAATACATCCAGAGATTCTTGTTACTTCAACCTTGCGGCAAGTATTGATAACCCAGACCTATGTGCGTTTATTCAAAACGAGAGAGAGCGAAGCAGGTGTTACCCCAATATCGAAATGCAAAAGGCTCTTGTAGAATGTAAGAACATGACGGAAGGAGTTGAAAAATCGCGATGTTTCCTTGAAGTACAAGGTACCTATGATTCAAAGACAACAGAGAATGCGCCATCAATGGCGCCACAAGTAACTTCCAACGGAGGGGTGGAAAACGCGTATGAAGCCCACCAGAGACTTTTGCAGGATTACATGCGCGCAGTTGCTGAAAAAAATCTGAGGGGCTGTGAGGAGATTCAAGCACAAGAACACTGGGAGCAGATGTATGGGTATGGCGGATCTTGTTTGTATGAACTGGCCGTTTCGCTCAAAAATAGTTCAATATGCGAGCGAATCGCTGAAGAAGAAAGAAGAGGGGCGTGTCTTTCCTTTGTTGCCCGGGAAATATTGAATGAAAGTAGTCTATGCGATAGGATAGAACATCCCGGGCGCAACTTCAGCTGCCGGAGACATTTTGCGGGAATAGAGGGGAATGTGTCGGTCTGTGAGTACTACGCCAACCCCTATCAGCGAAGAGAATGTTATTTTGAAGTGGTTCGGCTCGCAGGAGATATGGTTAATTGCACATACCTTCCCGCCGGCGAGCCACGGGACACCTGCTATGCCGTGATCGCCAACCTCGCGGGGAACAGATTAACATCCATGAATCCCGCAATTGAACAGTTGCCTGTCCTCCCCGATGATATGCAAGCAAATGCTATGACAGATGTCATGACGAGATTATCGACATCGCCATCCATATATAGTGGTTCTTTTAGGAAATACGATGCAACATCATATTCAGATTGGGGGTCCAGCGGGGCGTCAGTATCGAGGAATATCACAGACTACACCTTATGTTTTAACTGTGAGGGGGAGACGACGTTTAGTGGTCGAAGACTTGACTCATTAAGTAATGGCCTTGGTGAATCCACTGAATTTTTTAATGAAACGCATAAACCTTGGTTGCTTGGCGCAACAAATCCTGACAAAAAACTCAAAGAGGAATTCTCAGCTAGAATCAGGGACTACGGAAGGCTGATAGTTGAAAGGTGGGGGGTCTTCCCCCAGTATGGCGATTGTTTTCAGTTTAAAACAGGGTATTATTATGATGAAAAAATGGTTCTCTGCTTCAACGAAGAAAATATGTTAACGTATGCTAAATGGGGATTGATCAATCAAAGTGGAGGTACACGGACAGAATATCACGGCCTCCGAATCATGCGCCACCCCCTTGGAAGCTCATATGAATAACCCCGCACTGAAGTGCGGGGTTTCACCCAACGAACACCTTCTGGGTG
>CAYUFO010000191.1:0-3706 GCA_964443985.1 uncultured archaeon
GGCGGTCGAGGACGGCGTCTACGCGCTCGACGAGGTCTTGGGGTTCGAAGAGTTTTTCGATGTAGTCGACGCTCGTAATCGAAGACAATCCCCTGGCGAGGTCGTCGCGGCGGGCCGACAGGTAGATGATGGGAATGTCTTTGGTTTCTTCGTCGGCTTGGAGTTTTTGCCCGGCCTCCCAGCAGTCCACGTCGGGCATCATGATGTCTAAGAGGACGAGGTCCGGCTGCTCTTTTCCCGCGAGGTCTATGCATTCCTTACCTCCAAGCGATTCGAGGATGGCGTAGCCGTCGTGCTTTTTGAAGGCCGCTTTGACTGCGGCGATGATGCGGCCTTTTGCGTCAAGGGACTGGTAGGGCACCGGCAACAATCCGAATGCGTCAGAAAAACAGGGCCCCATTCCACCGTCCCGCTTCGCCGAAACCATTTTGTTTGCCTTGGCCATGCCCCCGTGAATCCATTAGGTGGGGGTGTTATTAAACCCGAAGCCCGTTTGGGGGGGGGGTCATTCACTTGCCGGGGGGTAGCTGCCGTCTTGGTCGTGGGTTTCGTCGCCTGTGAGGGGTGGGTTGAAGACGCAGATGAGGCGTAGGTCGGTGGTGCCTCTGAGTTTGTGGCGGTCGTGTTGGTTGAGGGCGTACATGGTGCCTTCTCGAATCTCGTGGACGGTGCCGTCCTCGTCTTCGATCTCGCCAACGCCCGCCACACAGTAGACGGCTTCGAGGTGGTGTTTGTACCAGATGGGTGTCTCGGTGCCCGCGCGGATGATGGTGTCGGAAAGCGAGAAGCCCATGTTGTCTTTTTTGGTGAGGAGCCTGCGGCTCAGCCAGTGGCCGTCGGGGGCTTCGACGACGCGGCCTGTGCCTTCGAGTTCAGCGAGCTGGCGGATGATCATCTATGCAAGCCCTCTTTTTTGGCGACGTAGCCGACGGCTTCCTCGACGATGTCGAGTCCTTCGGCGAGCTCGTCGTCTGATATGACGAGCGGCGGCAGGAACTTGACGACGTTGTTGTCGGGGCCGCACAGTTCGAGGATGAGGTTCTTCTCGAAGGCCCGCTGCGACACCTGGCCTGCGAAGCCCTCGTGCGGGATGCCGAGTCCGTAGATGAGGCCGCGGCCGCGGACCCGCGCCTTGAGCTCAGGATACGCTTTGCGTATCTTTTGCAGGCGTTCGTCGAGGACCGCCGACTTGCGGCGCACATCGCGCATGAGCGAGTCGTCGCGCCAGAACTTGTCGAATGCCGCCCGGGCCGCCACGAAGGCGAGGTTGTTGCCGCGGAACGTGCCTGTGTGCATGCCCGGCTTCCAGCGGTCCAATTCGGGGTCCATGAGGACCAAGGAGATGGGGAGGCCCGCCCCGAGGCTCTTGGAGACCGTCACGATGTCGGGCTTGATGCCTGCGTGCTCGAAGCTGAAGAACGTCCCCGTGCGGCCGTTGCCGACCTGGATGTCGTCGACGATGAGCAGGATGCCGTGTTTCTTGCAGAGTGTGGCGAGCTTCTTGAGCCACGCGTCGCCTGCCACGTTGACGCCGCCCTCGGCTTGGATGGTCTCCACGATGACGGCGGCGGGGTCGTCGACGCCGCTGCTGGAATCCTCGAGATACCGTTTGAGGTAGTCGATGGTGTCGACGTCGGGGCCGAAATAATTGGCGAACGGCATGAACGCCACGTTGCTTCGGTTCGTGAACGACTCGTCGCGGTAGAAGTCGTTGCCCGTCACCGACAGCGACCCCATGGTGAGGCCGTGGAATCCGTTGGTGAAGGCGATGACGTTGCTGGTGCCCTTTATCATGCGGGCGAGCTTGAGGGCCGTCTCCACGGCGTTGGTGCCCGTCGGGCCCGAGAACTGTATCTTGTAGTCAAGCCCCCGCGGCCGCAAAATAACCTCGTCGAGCGTCTCGATGAAGTCGCGCTTGGCCACCGTCGCCTTGTCGAGCGCGTGGACGATGTTTCTCCCCTGAAGATAGTCGATGAGCGCTTCGGTTATGTCGGGGTCGTTGTGGCCGTAGTTGAGGACGCCAGCGCCTGCGAAGAAGTCGAGGTAGCGCTCGCCTGATTCGTCGAAGAGGCACGAGCCCTCGGCGCGGGAGAAGACCGTGGGAAACGAACGGACATACGAGCGGACCTCGGATTCCCGGCGATTGAATACCTCCAATCCCTCCTCGTCGAAGTCCACATCCAAGTCGACGGTGTTTGGGGTGAAGGGACCCACGCTCAGCAGGACCTCGGGTTCGTGGTCGCCGCCGGCGAAATGCCGGTCCTGAAAGAGCGTATGCTCCTCCAGCTCGATGCCAAGCGTCTCGGCCAGCGAAGCGAAGAATTTCCTGGATGCCTTGTTGTCGGGCGTTACCGTCGCCTCCAAATAGGAGACATCGGTGACCGAGTCCCGGCCGAAGAGTTCCTGCATCATGGCAACGGCCACGCCCATGCGTCGATAGTCTTCGTCGACGGCCACCTGCCAGACGAAGAGCGTCCCCTTGCTGGAAGGCGGCTTATACGCAGACAGGAAAGACACGACTCTGCCGTCGGCCTCGCCGACGACGCACGTGTCGCGAAAATGCGTCCCCAAAAGCAGATAACTGTACTGGGAGTTGACGTCAAGGGGCGGCGAGGCCTGGCCGATGCGCCACATCTCCTTGCCGTCTTCGACGCGGGGCTTTCTGAAGGTGATGTCTGCCAGTGACGGCGTACTCTTTTCGTTCGCGTTAGATTCGTTTTTTGAAGTCATGATGGTCACGTGCCGTGTGTCCCCTGCTCATCGTTGCCGCCAGAACCCAGAACACCATGTAGCAAACCACATGCCGTAAAAAAGCACTGACTGTCCAACAGCGCAAGGACAAACAAAAAAATCTCTGAAGCACCCTTTAAAAACGAAAGAAAAAGAAAAAAAAGAAAAAAGGAGAAAAGGAGAAGGACGTGTTACTTCCTCTTTCTCACGATGTAGGCGAATCCTGGTACTGCAACCACGAGAAGCGCGGGAATCAGAAGCGAGGCGAACTCTGGAGCGGGAATCGGGCCTTCGGTAAGATCGCATTCAAACGTCTTCCACTCCTCGACTCCTCCTTCGATGTCGACGCTGCAGACGAATTCGTCGTCGAGATAGACGTCGAATGAGTCGTCGTCCATGCCGTCGAGGGCGCGGACTTGGATGCTGTCTGCGTCCATGGAGATCCAGTTGACTGCGAGGTGGCCGTAGCCGTCGCAGTAGCTCCACGTCTCGTAGTTCGAGGTGACGACGAGTTCGATGGTGTGTGTGTCAGAAGATACGGATGCCGCCATATCGCTGCCGTCGCAGTTTCCGGGTGCCACGACCATGGCGACGTTCTCGCAGCCGACGCCGTCGAATCCGCCGTAGTTTCCGGCACAGTTGGGTGCGCCCCAGTCGGTTTCCGTGCAGGCGCTTCCGGGTATGTCACAGGTCATTGCCGCCGATGCCGTTCCCATAAGGAGGGCGATTGCGAGCATCGATAAAATGGTTGTTTTCATGGATATCACTTCCGTTTTTTTTTTGGGTTCTTTTGGTTTCCCCCATTAGATGCTGGTTTGAGGATGCAAAAACTAAAGGACCTCACTTTATAAAAATACAGCGGGCTACAAAAAGACAACGACGGCACGATATGATAAAAGACAAACACACAATGACAACAAAGCCAAACCAACACGCAAAAACACACCACAAAAAGGGAAAAGAAGCTGGGGGGGAG
>CAYUFO010000192.1:0-3701 GCA_964443985.1 uncultured archaeon
AACACATGGTCGCCTTCACTCGGAATCACACGGCGCTTTCGCCGGAATAAGCAATCAATGGCGAGGATTCTAATCTTCTTCATGGGCGTTTCTCCGTATCAGGTATACGAACAAGGCGGCACGGGACTTCTTGATCTTCTCCTCAGGGACGGCCTGCACCCTGCGGAGGACCTCCCTTATTCGCCGCTGGCCGTATTTCTCGCAGAGGTAGCGGTACATCGGCAGGTGTGAAACGTCGTCGAGGGCACTGGCGATCTCGAGCGCAAGTTCGTCCGGCTTCGATTTGGGCCGAAAGGGTATCGGCTTGGCTTTGTTAACCTTGTCAGGTGAGGTGTGTTTGGTTTGATTCATGGCTTTGTATGTTAATTATAAGACATCTTTCGATAAGAACGATCAGGGCCTGAGCCATGCTCAAGCCCTGATTCTGAAACCTGTTCCGCCTTGTTTTGTCTTACGCCACCTGCTTGAGGAGCCTGCCCGCTCTTCTCTCAAGGTAGACGCGTCTGTTAATGTGGTTCATCGTCTGGGCGTGTGCTGTCAGTCCCTGCACCAGCCCCCACACGGTATTGGCCCTCTCTCCGTTTTCCTCTCCGATGGCCCACGCCTGTTGAAGTTCGTGCTGTGAGAACGGTTTCTCTTTCGCCCATTCGAGGAGGTCGTCCAGTCCGTCCGCGAGTTTCGTTCTCATGGCATGATCGACGGTCCTTCTGATCAGACCCGATTCCGTGCGGCGCTGGACGAAACTCCGAAGGACCGGCATGGCCGTGTTCCTGAAATACTCCTCAGCGTTATGCCGGTGCGGAAAACGGAACTCCTTGACGTCGTGCACATCCCAGACAATGCAGTTTGCGCAGGCCGTGTTGTATAGGAATGTCTTCAGGCCGAAGGAGGCCGCCCCGGTCTCGGAGTTCCAGCAGAAAAAGCCCTGTCTGAGCCTCGCTTCGCCGATCTCGACGGGAGAATCCTCGTTCACCAGGAACACGAACATATCGCGGTCCGAGGCATAGAGGCCGTTCGGTTCACGGTCATTCCCGTTCTCGCCTGACGGCGGATGCCACTCCGTGCCCCTGATGGCTCTGACAACCTCCGCAAGCACGTCGGCGTCCCAGATTCTGCCGTAGGACTGGCTTGTGATGGCCGCGGCGTAACGCGAATCATCCGGTCGATTGCTCTGCCCGGTATCCCGGATCAGGAGTTTGCAGGTGCGCCCGGTCTTTGTCATTCCCAGACTCAGGCACTGCTGCACTAGTTCGGCGGGAAGTCTCCGGAGATACTTCGCCGGGGCGTCGACCGAGTAGCAGAGCTGCGAGAACGACCAGTTGGACAATCTCGCTTTCAGGTCCTCTCCGTCAAAGGCAAGCGATCCCTTGTCGGTTGCGACGAGATTGAGCCGGCTGAGGTCTTCCGTACGTTCTGACGAGGCTTGCCTTCGGCCGTCGAGAAACTCGTAGAGCGAATCCAGAGATCGAAATCGCTCGTCGGGTGGTCGGTTCGCCCACTGACGGTGGGCGTCATAGAGATTAGCGGACATATTTCAGTCCTCCTTTCTCGCTGGGTTTTGCGCGAAACAGGTTGGAAATGTGCTTTGTTTGTTTTGGATAAATCTTCAATGCGGCAGGTACGGGATAGCTACTTCATGGCCAGTCTTCTCTCGTGGATCTCGGAGCGAATCTGGTTGAAACGCTCAAGGAAGAGAATCTCGACCGGACATTTCAGGGCTGCGGAGAGCTTAAGGGCATTGTCGAGCGACGGGACCTTGCGGCCAGTTTCCCACTGGCTGACATGGCACTCGTTCTTAAGCCCGATCAGCCTCGCCGTCTTTTTCAGAGATAGTCGGTGCTTCCGTCGGTATCTGCGGATCTGGTTGTTTGTTTGTGACCCCTCCTTTATTCTCATTTCGTTTTTGTTTAGCCTACGTTATCCAGCATAGACCGGAGGGAAAGTTACGACAATTGCCGAAGTCGGATATGGAATGTGGATAAAGGACAAGCCCAATCGCAGATGACCATATTGGAGCAGGAAGATAGTCCCATTAATCTGAGCTTTAGACTATATTTTGAGATCAGGCGGTAGATTCAATTCAAGAAACGCATCTGCCATTTCGAGAGCTTTTGCAGAGTTTTTGGGGCCATAGCAGTGTTTTGGTTCGGTAGCAATAGCTACTACTGCTGCTCGACTTGCTAGTCGTTCAAATATATCACCAACCGATAAGCTGTTAGTGTTTCCATCACCCCTAATCTCAATGGCCAAAAGAGATTCAACATCTTTCTCGGAGTATAGAATTTCGTTTTCATAATCGATGAAAAAATCTAAATCGATGGTCAAGAATAGGCTTTTATTATCGATTTCGACGATATCGCGATAACACCGATTCCATCTCCTTTGGATAGCTGGATCAAGAGACGTCAGTATTGCAGGATAGTCATAGCCCCCGCTAGTCATTAATGTCCAAGTGTCTAGAACAGAAACTCGCCTAGCTGATTTCACGTGGCTAGTTTTAGCCAGATAGGTAAACACTTCACCGGAGTCTTCATTGGGATCACATTCAAGCCAAGAGGGTCGACTAGCGTGAATATCCGCCTGACCACCGATAAGAAGACTATCCCCAATCAATCCGAAGTCAACACCTGAGACGAGCCATTGGTCATCAATGACACACTCATTTCTGAGATATTGTTTCAGGAGTATATGCGTTACTCCATCGGAGATCATTGTGTCACGAGCGTTTCGATTTGTCGTAGAGAAGTAATAACTCCAATCTCTGTGGGCATCAAGACTCACAATTGTACATGGTTTATGCAAGTAGCTTCTTTGCTGCGCCCAATGTAGTATGGATAACACCCACCTATGATGAGTGTGAACGAAGATAGGACGTGAACTGATACTATACTTGAGGTTGTCTAGCTGCTCCACATAATCGAGTTCAATGATGTCGCGCATATCAGTATTCCTATGCGAGATCGAAATTCACATATTGCGATAACTCACAATTCGAAACTGACCCTGTATAATGACTGGACCTCATGAAAGAGCAATACGAAACCTCTCAACATTGATGCAAGGACGTGAAAATGTCCGAGTGGTCCGGTGAACTCATACCCAAACAGACTGCACTTGGAAGTGCGGGTCCCTGATGTTTGTAATTGCAAGTCCGTCGAGAATCAGTGCAAGGAAAATCAGAGATGCCACCGACTTTTTCGATTTGTCCAGTGCTCAGTCTCCGAACGGTGGGCGATACGTTGCTGGTTTACTACCACATAGTTGCAGTGTTGTTTCTATCGTGTAGATTTACCCAAGCATTTCGCACAACGATCATAACCCTCAGCGATTGCTGAATCAAAATCATCAAATGGCGTGTCGTGCCCCGCATCTATGATCTCGTCGATCTGACAACCGTTCTTGTCAATGTCCTCGTTATCGAGGTCGTGAACCTCTTTGTTGTCTGTGTTGCCGTACCAGTATACCTTCGAGCCACTCATCTCTCCTTCCCCTTTGCAGTCATCGACTGCATTCATTATTAGTGCCACTCATAACAAACATAAGACCCAGAACAAACCGAAGCAAGAAAATACAACGAGCCGTTGGTTCTGTTTTCTCAAGAATCTCACCCTATAATTGAGCCAAGCATAGTGAGCTATAACTGAAAGGCGCTCATTCTATCGTCAGTGAAGGAGTTGACTTGCAGATATCCTCGGCTACCT
>CAYUFO010000193.1:0-3701 GCA_964443985.1 uncultured archaeon
TTAGCTGAAATCCTTTATTAAGAGGAATGAACGGATTCGTGAAGGCAAGATGAATCATTCGCTGAAGACGGGCCTGTCTTTCGGGTTGACGTCAGGAGTCATCACGACGCTTGGCCTGTTGGTGGGATTGCATTCGGGGACGCGCTCCACGGCGGTTGTCATTGGCGGCATCCTGACCATTGCCATCGCCGACGCCTTTTCGGACGCACTGGGCATCCATGTCAGCGAGGAGTCGGAAAACGTGCATTCACGGCGCGAGATCTGGGAGTCGACGCTGGCAACTTTTTTCTCGAAGTTTCTCTTTGCATTGACGTTTCTTGTGCCAGTATTCATCTTCGAACTCGGCACCGCCGTAATTGTCAGCATCGTCTGGGGACTCGGCGTCCTCGCCATCCTGTCGTATCGTTTAGCCCGCTCGCAAAAGGCGCGGGTCGTCGACGTCGTCGGCGAGCACCTGTTCATCGCCCTCGTCGTCATCGCAGTCACCCATGTCGTCGGCAACTGGATTTATGCGACGTTTGGTGTGTGAGAAGGGGACTTTCAAAAGCGAACGTGGCTGCATTTTAAGCCGGATTGCGTTAGACGTTACTGCAATGTATTCCGAGAAAGTCATCGACCACTTCAGCAATCCCCGCAACATGGGCGAGATAGTAAACGCCGACGGCGTCGGCAAGGTCGGCAACCCCGCTTGCGGCGACGTCATGTATCTGTACATCAGCGTCGAAGACGACAAGATTGCCGACATCACGTTCAAGACGATGGGATGCGCGGCGGCCATCGCGACGTCGAGCATGGTCACGGAACTCGCCAAGGGGAAGTCCCTCGACGATGCGCTCGCCATCTCGCGAAGCGACGTCGACGACGCCCTCGAAGGGCTGCCGCCCGCCAAGATGCATTGCAGCAACCTCGCGGCCGACGCCTTGAAGGCGGCCATCGAGGATTATAGAAAAAAGCAGCAGTAGATGTCCCCTTTCTTTCGGTTCGTCGACGGCCTAGCGTCAGCTCGATGTCCTTGAGTGCAAACCGAGAAGGTGAGAGTTGTGGGGGGGTTGGGGGGACCCCCCCACGATGGGAGATATAGGGGGCAAACCATACCAAAAAGAACCAATCAATGGGGTTTTGAGGTGATGGGATATAGGTATCTCCCAGGACATAATTGGACGACTTTCGAGTATATAAACCTGTCGGGTCCGATAGTCCTCTTTGACGAAATAGAACCTGCAATACGGCAAATAGAGAAAAATTCAAACAATCTATCCTTTTTATTCGCCTGAAAGACCAATAATCCTCCATGGCCAGCAAGGGCAAGCACATCCTCGTCGTCGACGACGAGCCGCACATCACCGACATGTTCGCGCGCATCCTCGAAGACGACGGCTACGAAGTGTCGGTGGCAAACGACGGAGAGGAATGCCTGCGAAAGCTCGAAGAACTCGACGTCGACCTCGTCGTGCTCGACTTCTTCATGCCAGGCATGAGCGGCAGGAAGGTTTCTGAGAGGATTAGGGCCGACCCCCGCTATCGCGACGTGAAGATAGTGTTCGCAACGGCCGCAGAGTTCGGCTCCGAGGGCCGGAAGACGATGGAGAGCCTCGGCATCGCAGACTACATCGAAAAGCCCATCGAAGCCAAGGATTTCAAGCGACGCATCGCGGACGCGGTCGCAGGCCGCAGCGCCGAGAGCGTCTCAGGCCAGATACGGGAGAACCAGGCCGTGCTCATGTACGTGCCAAACAACGACTACACCGACCACCTCATGGGGGCAGTCAAGGATTTCGCCCGTGACTTCTCCCACATACTCTACGTGTCTATCAACAAGAACTACCCCCTCTTGAAGAAGACGTTCGACCGCTACGGCATAGACGACTCCAAGTTTCACGTCATCGACGCCATGACCGTCTCGGTCAACCCGAACCCGCCGAAAATCGAACGGGGGAGCTATATCTCCTCGCCTGCGGCGCTCACCGAGCTCGAGCAGGAGATGGCGCGCGTGGTCGACGCGATGCCCGTCGACCTCATCATCTTCGATTCGCCGTCGGCACTGCTCATCTACCACGAGGACCCGCATCCCGTCCTCCAGCTCATCCACCGCCTCATATGCAGGATCTCCATACTCGAGGCCAAGGTCGTCTTCCCGGCCATCGAGAACGACCCCAACAACGCCCTCGCCGAGGACTTGAAGATGTTGACCGACAAGATAGTGTCTCTCTAAGCAAACCACCAGCTTTATATACAATAAAGGGAATAATTGATTGCTATCCATTCTCGTGGGTGGAGTGGGGACATCAGGTATTCCGAAACAAAGGCATCCCAACCCGTCAGGGAAGTTCTCTTCCCATGACCGCGGTTGAATTACCTGCAAGGGTGATGTGGTGTCACAACCATCAAGTTCCGACTTGGGTGGTACGCCTTCGGAACCGGCTTCGGCCGGGGCGAACGCCTGCCTGACCCTACCAATCCACCCACGCCTCTTCTTAATCCCCCCCCATTTAACCGGTTTCTCCCGGTCTTCCTAGGCCCATGATAACCTATCAAGAGAATCCATTTTCGGTGGCAGACGTCGACGCGCTCCTCCTGCCGCTCATCCGCCGCTGGATGTCGGAACGCTATGGCTCATACGCCCTCACCCAGCGCTACGGGGTCCCCCTCATCCACCAGGGCGAGAACGTCCTCGTCACAGCCCCGACGGGGTCAGGCAAGACGCTCACCGCCTTTCTGGCAATCCTCAACGAACTTTTTGCGCTCTCCCAGGCAGGAAGGCTCGAAGATAAAATCTACTGCGTGTACGTGTCGCCGCTCAAGGCCCTCAACAACGACATCAGGAGGAACCTGGAGGAGCCGCTCGCAGAGCTCCAAACGCTTGCCGAAAACCCGCTCACTCTGCGTGTCGCAGTCCGCACCGGCGACACCGCCCAGGCAGAGCGCGCCAAGATGCTGAGACAACCACCCCACATCCTCATCACGACGCCCGAGTCCCTCGCCATACTCCTTAGCGCACCCAAGTTCAAAGACCACCACCGAGACGTGCGATGGGTCGTCGTCGACGAGGTTCACGCGCTTGCCGACAACAAGCGCGGCGTCCAGCTGAGCCTGTGCCTCGAACGCCTGCAGAACCATGCGGGACGATTCAGCCGCATCGGCCTTTCGGCCACCATCGCCCCCATTGACACCATGGCGCAGTGGCTCGTCGGCTACGAGCAAGGAGCCCCCCGCGACTGCACCGCCTGCAGCGTCGATTACGCGAAGAAACTCGACGTCCAAGTACTCACGCCCGTCCCCGACATCACGGCAGCCACCTACGAGGAGCTCGAAGAAGGCCTCTATCGGACTCTCCACGAGCACATCAGCGCGCGCGCGACCACCCTCGTCTTCACCAACACCCGGTCGGCGACGGAACGCATCGTCCACGGGCTTCTTGAACGCCACCCCGCCTTCTACGAGAACGCTATCGCCGCCCACCATGGCTCCCTTTCGGCAGGACACCGCCTCGCCGTCGAGGACCGCCTCAAGCACGGCGAGCTCAAGACCGTCGTCTGCTCGACGAGCCTCGAGCTCGGCATCGACATCGGCGCCATAGACCTCGTCGTCCTCGTCGGCAGCCCAAAATCCGTGGCCCGCCTCATCCAGCGGGTGGGCCGCGCCGGCCACCGCCTGCACGAGACGGCCGTCGGCCGCATCATTGCCACAGACCGCGATGACCT
>CAYUFO010000194.1:0-3693 GCA_964443985.1 uncultured archaeon
CGAGCACCGGCAGCCAAAGGTAGGGGTATCTATAGCATATGCCTCCGCAGCTTCCGTGTTCCTGGTATTCGCTTGATAGGAGGAGGGCTAATGTTGCGACACCCGCCAAAAACAAGCCCACGATCAAGACCGCATAGATTATCCTGTTCATTTTACGCCGGTTTCACTTGGTTTCACCCAAAACTTATAGTCGGTTTCAACCCATAAACCATATACATTGACGAATCCAAATATAAGAATACGGCGGACGATGAACAAGATAACGTTAGCCCCACTGATTGTCCTGCTTGTCCTGTTGCAGACGGTTTCTGCGACAACAGTCGAATTATCGACTGACAAGGACGTCGTGTGGATAGGGCAAAAAATCGAGGCCACGTTAAAGCTTCATTCAGAAGACAAGATAACCGGGCAATTAACGGTCATTAATTTAGACGAGAAACGTCAGGAGAAGATACTCCTCCAGAGCGTTAGGGCGGGATGCACCTGTCTCGGCGACACCCGGATCCAGGGGACATTTGAGGACACCAGCACCTTCACACCAATAAAAACAGGCAACTACCAGGTAAGGGCTTATTTTGACCAGATAGAAAAAACCATCAACTTCACGGTAAAATCAAAGCTAGATGTGGAAACAACCACCACCACGACTACCGCCCCCCCACAACAGGAAACAGGAGGGTACTTGCAGTTAGACTGGTATAACCTGGATACCTGCAAGAGAACAGTATTGGGCTCCATGAACACGTTAAATATCGACATAGGCGAACCGATAGATGGCTACTGGGCGTCTGAACCAAACTCGTATATCCTTTACCGTTGTGACGGCAAAGACATGCATCCAGTCGACAAGCTGCTGCTAAAAGGCGGCTCAAACATAGGGTCAAACCAGACTGTCGCAGGCTCATACCGGCTCATGGTCCGGTGCGGCAGAAACACATTAGTCGACGACTTGACAACATGCAGTGAACTGGAGGTATACTTGGACACGGGGGGCATCATCGTACCCGAAGAGGCCGCAGAGGATACGACCACCTCGACGACGACTTCCACGACGTCCACAACGACATTACCGGTTTTGACGACAAGCACAGCCCTTGAGGATACGCCTACGGCCCTCAGTGAGTCAGAAAAAGAGGAAAACGCCAGCCTCGGGCAAACCCCAAAACAGGACACGCCCCTTTTTGACGGGTGCCTGTGCGAGTGGGCTCCGGCGTTCGTTGCCGGGATGTTCATTTTCATCGTGCTGGTTGGCGCAGTCTACACATACATCGGCGGCGGGAATAGTTGCGGAAAGACAAGGCTTGAAGGAGAGAAAAAATGAGAAGAGGGGTTATACTACTGGTATTGGCGGTCTTACTGGTCCAAAACGCCAATGCACTCGGGGAACAAAACGATGCCGGTGCCGGAAATCCCGTTGAACTTTATTTCTTCTGGGGCGACGGCTGCCCCCACTGCGCGAAGATGAAGCCCGTCCTCGCCGAACTTGAAGGGGAATATCCCGGTCTTGACGTGAAACACTTCGAGGTATACTACAACGAATCCAACCTCGAGCTCCTCCAACAGATGATTGAAGCCTACGGCCGCCACTCCAACGCCGTGCCCGTCACCTTCATCGCAGACACCATGATCGAGGGATACATGGGCTCCTACACCGACGAAAAACTCGAAGGCATCATCAACGAATGCCTTCTGCACGAGTGCGTGTCGCCCGAACAGAAACTGCAGGCCCACCTCAACCCGACCACGACCTCCGCCGCCCCGACGACAACGTCGACAACCCCTGCCACGACAGTGGATCCCGTCGCGGAAGCGACGCCGCAATCCCCGCCGCTTTCCGCCGATACGCCCGAAAACCGTGTTGTCGTCCATTTCTTCTGGGGCGACGGCTGCCCCCACTGCGCCCACGAGAAGCCCTTTTTGGAGGAGCTGCAGCGGAAGTATCCCCGCCTTGAAGTGAGGATGCATGAAACCTGGAAAAACCCGGAAAATGCCGAATACTTCAAGGCCATGGCCGACGCCTACGGCGTCCGCGCCTCCGGCGTTCCCATGACCTTCATCGGCGACTTTGAGCCGACAGTAGGTTTCGCAAGCGAAGACACAACCGGCAAACGGATAGAGGACGAGATACTATACTGCCTGGAAAACGGATGCATTGACCCCGCAAGCAAACTGTCTGCCAAACAAACCGTCCAAGACAAGCCAGAGATAAATGGGGGAGGCGTCTGCGTTCATGTTTTTGTCACCGGCGAGTGCGCAAGCTGCCAGGACATATCCGGCTTCCTTGAGAGGATAAAAGGCGACTACGACGTAAACCTCGTAATCCATGATGTATCCCAAGAGGGCGAGACAGACGTCTATGAGAAATTCAAGGACATCTATGGTTTTGAGGCCGGCGGCTACCCGACGGTGTTTATCGGCAACGTATACCTGGTCGGGGAAAAAGCCATACGCGAAAACCTCGAAGACAGGCTAGACCTATGTCTCACAGACGGATGTATGTGTCCTGCCGAAAAAATCAAGGCGTTAACGCCCTATCCGCCGCAGCCGGGCGACATAACTGCTGAAGAAGAATCCAGGATAAACCTCCCCCTATTTGGTGAAATAGATGCTGGCAGCATGTCTTTACCCGTTTTCACCGTTGTGATTGCGGGCTTGGACAGCTTCAACCCCTGCGCGTTCTTCGTATTGTTTTTCCTTTTGAGCATGCTGATACACGCTAAATCAAGAAAAAGGATGCTTTTGATAGGCGCAACATTCATTTTCTTTTCCGGTCTCATGTACTTCCTGTTCATGGCAGCCTGGCTGAACATATTCATGCTGATAGGGGAACTGCGGATGATAACCGTGGCTGCGGGACTTGTGGCGTTGATTGTCGCGGCAATAAACATCAAGGACTTCTTCTACTTTGGAAAGGGCGCGTCCTTGACGATTCCGGATTCCGCGAAACCCAAACTCTTCAAGCGAATGCGGGAGCTTTTGAAGGCATCCTCCCTCTACTCGATGATGATCGGGACGATAGTGCTTGCAGTATCGGCCAACGCCTACGAGCTCTTGTGCACGGCAGGATTCCCGATGGTTTTCACGCGGGTCCTGACGTTAAACGATCTTTCGACAACCCAGTACTACCTGTATCTGGCCTTCTACAACCTAGTCTACGTCATACCCCTCACAATAATCGTGTTGATGTTCACGATAACGCTCGGGGCGCGAAAACTGACCGAATGGGAGGGCCAAGTGCTCAAACTGATGTCGGGAATGATGATGATGGGCCTCGGCTTGGCGTTCCTTTTCAAGCCTGCGCTGCTCAACAACATACTGTTCGCGCTCGGAATGCTGGCTGCCGCGATAGCCCTGACGGGGCTGATAGCCTACCTCACGAAAAAAAGACAAAAACAAACCGAAAAAAAGGAGGAAGTGGAGGATAATGAGCAACCATAATCTGCCGGACGATCGGAGATACACCCGGGATCATTCATGGGTTAAATTGGAGGGAGACACTGCACTCGTTGGGGTTGCCGAGCCTGCCGCAAAAAAAGTGAAGGAATTTGTGTTCATCAAGCTTCCTGAAAAAGGGAAAAAACTGAAAGCAGGGGATACGTACGTTTCTCTGGAGGCTGTAAAGTGGAGCGGTCATCTCTCAAGCCCCGTGACCGGAGAGATCATCGAAGTGAATGATTCGTTGTTTGATGAGCC
>CAYUFO010000195.1:0-2460 GCA_964443985.1 uncultured archaeon
GGAAGCTGCGGAGGCATATGCTATAGATACCCCTACCTTTGGCTGCCGGTGCTCGCCGCAGTAGGGTGTGTCGTAGGCGCGCTCGCCATCCTTGTGGCCGTCAGGGAGAGCAAGGAGAAAACCGAAAGAAACGCCAGAAACAACGTACTCACCGGGGATGAATCCCTGATAGTCCAAGAACTCGAAAAAAACCACGATGAACTCACCCAGCAGGAACTGGGTTGGCGGACCAACATGAACAAGGTGAAGGTTCACCGGCTTATCGCCAGACTCGCGCAGAGAAACATCGTCGAAAAGATACCCTACGGCAAAACCAACCTGATACGACTAAAAAAAACATAACGCATAATCCCCCTCAAAAATTGACTATACCAAAAGGGGCTAAACGCAGTCCCTGCCATAGAAGCCGGGATTGGGGGACGTTTCTTGTATAGTGGGGAATTTGGGTGGGGGAGGTGCGGCCCCTGTAGCCCCATATCAGCGGGTGATGTGCCCCGACGAGCGAAGCGATGAGAGTGCAACGTGGTCTGGGGGGTCAAGCGACGAAGAAGTTATTGCTACTTAAGGTATTTATGGCCTGAAGCAATATAGTGTCACGAAAAGCAAAAGAGTGCTACGAAAAGGGGATCCAATGATGCCGGGCAATCAGATAGGGACGGCACGATTCTGCATGCACCCTGCCCGGAAAAAGCCAACGAACAAGAGGAAGAAAGAATGGAAAGATACACCCACACCCCAATAGTGCTGCTGCTCGCCATAGGGCTTTTTTCAGCAGGATGTTTGAATGTTGAAACAGACAACACGGGCAAGACACGGACCGTGACCGATCTACTGGACCGTGAAGTGGACGTCCCCGTCAGGGTGGAACGCGTGGTGGGGGTCGCCTCGGGAACCCTGAGGATGCTCACCTACCTCGACGCCAGCGACATGATCGTGGGCGTTGAGGACCACGAGACCAAGAAAGCCTTCACTCCGTACCAGTTCGCCAAACCGGACCTGAAGGACCTCCCCGTGATAGGGCCAAAGCACGGGGGCGATGCGGAACTCATACTGACCCAGCAGCCGGACGTGATATTCTACTCGTGCTCACAGTTGGAACCGGCCACCAAAGCCACCATAGACGACCTTCAGGCGAAGACCGGCATACCCGTGGTGGCCATCGACCTGGGGGATCTCGGAGAAAGGCGGGATGTGTTCGAACAGACCCTGCACCTCATGGGGGATATCCTGGGAAAGAGCGACAAGGCCGAAGAGGTAATCACCTACATCGACGATGTTTTGACAGACCTTGACGCGCGGACATCTGACATCCCGGAAGCCGACAAGCCCCCGGCCTACGTCGGAGGAGTTGCTCTCCGGGGCGCAAGGGAGATACTCTCGACCCGTGCGGATTTCCCACCCTTCGAATACACCAATGTGAACAACGTCGCCTCGTCGGCGGGCACCGGACATATGTTCATAGACAAGGAACAACTCATGGCCTGGGACCCAGACCTCCTGTTCATCGACGCCATGAGCTATGATTTTGTTGTCGAAGGCATCAACAACGACACAGCTTACTCTTTGCTGTCGGCCGTCGTCGAAGATAACACGTACAACGTCATGCCCTACAATGCCTACAACACCAATTTTGCGACGGTGCTTGCCAACTGCTACTTCATTGGGTCGGTTGTGTATCCCGAAAGATTCGCTGATGTGGAGCCCACAGCCAAGGCCGACGACATATACGCCGCCATGGTGGGTGCGCCCGTATATGCGCAGATGGCAAATGAATACCACGGGTTTGTAAAAATCGACCTCGACTGACTGAAAACCCGGGAAGGCGCATATGACACCCCCAAACTATTCCCACAGGCCCCAAGACCCTATTGCGCAGCACAGGCGGGAGAACCGCTTAAGGAGAATCTGGCTGCTGGCAGGAATCATCCTGGGGGTGCTGGTGGCCATGTATTCCCTTACTCTGGGGCCGTACCCGATGACCCTCCTTGATGTTTTCAATGCGTTCATCGGTAATGGATCGGACGCCCATCGGGCCGTGATATGGAATATCCGCATGACGCGCATCGCCACCGCCATATTCGCAGGAGCCGCCCTGGCCGTCTCCGGGATGGTCATGCAGAACGTTCTTCGCAACCCCCTGGCATCACCATCGACCCTGGGAGTCTCCCACGCCGCGTCCTTCGGGGCCGCCTTCGGCATCGTTGTCCTCGGCGCGGGCACCACACAGACCCACTCAGTGCACTTCAACCACCCATACCTCCTCACCCTGTGCGCCTTCGCTGCAGCCATCATCTCCACCAGCGTCATCATCCTGCTTGCGCGAATCAGGGATGCATCACCTGAGACCATGATCCTGGCAGGTGTGGCCATGGCGTCCCTGTTCACCGCAGGAACCACCTCACTACGGTACTTCGCTAGTGACGAGGTGCAGCTGGCATCCATCATATTCTGGACCTTCGG
>CAYUFO010000195.1:2470-3671 GCA_964443985.1 uncultured archaeon
GGTGATCTGGGCCGAACCGATTGGACCACGACAGCCATCATTTCGGTGGGCACCGTAGCCACCCTTACCTACTTCTTCCTCAACCGCTGGCGATACAACGCAATGAACGGCGGAGAGGAGGTAGCCCGCACCCTTGGAGTCAACACCTCCCGAACCCGCATATTGGGGTTGCTCATCTCATCCCTGCTGACGGCCCTGGTTGTTTCCTTCGTGGGCATCATAGGGTTCGTGGGCCTCGTGGTGCCCCACATCGTTCGGCGGATTGTAGGAACAGACGCCCGCTTTCTCGTTCCGGGGTGCTGTATCGCAGGCGCTCTCCTCCTTTTGGTATCCGACACCGCCGCCCGGACTATGCTCTCACCCGTCATCATGCCCGTGGGGATCCTCACCTCCTTCCTCGGGGCTCCTCTTTTCATCTATCTCATCATCCGGGGGCGAAAACATTGGTAGATCTCGTCACCCTCGATGAGGTATCGTTCGCCTACGGGAAGATACAGGCACTGCGCGATATCACCCTCTCCTTTTCGGCGGGCTCACTGGTAGGCGTGATAGGCCCCAACGGGTCGGGGAAGACCACGCTAATCCGGTGCCTGTGCGGCCTGTCCCGTCCCGCCGGGGGCACCATCGCCATCAACGGACAACGCCTGTCATCCATGAACCGGCAGGAACTGGCCCGCCTGACGGGGTATGTGCCCCAGGTGCAGGAAAGGTTTTTCTCCCAACCCGTTTTCGATGCCGTTCTTGCGGGACGCATACCTCACCTGGGATGGGAACCGTCCGCCCATGACCTCCATGTCGTAGACAGCGTGCTGTCCATCATGTGCCTAGACGACATCTCACACCGCGATATCAACACCCTCAGTGGAGGACAGCACCAGCGCGTACAGATCGCTCGCGCTCTGGCCCAGGAACCCGCAGTCCTATGCCTAGACGAGCCTACCAGCAACTTGGACATCAAACATCAACTGGCCCTCATGAACCTCACGCGAAGACTCACACGCCAACAGAATATGCTCACGCTCATGGCCATACACGACCTCAATCTAGCATCACAGTACTGCGACCGCCTGGTTCTCTTCAAGGACGGCCAGGTGTTCGCTTCTGGCACCGCCCAGCAGGTCCTCACCCGGAAGAACATCACACGCGCTTTCGGGATAAGCGTGGCAATTCACAAACACGGCGACATCATACATATTGTGCC
>CAYUFO010000196.1:0-2391 GCA_964443985.1 uncultured archaeon
ATTATTTCCTTATTTGAAAGTACCGGACCGGGTGGGCATTTGATGTTAATTTTTTTCATTTCGATTTCCTCCCCGATTATTGATTCAATTGAAGACAGGATAATTCTACAATTAACAAAAATAAAAACAGAAGGGGTCGTAGTGCAAAAAGATAAGAAACCCCAGAAGGGTAGTAGGTTACTATCTAAATGGCAAGTATCGTTGCTATCTTTCACCTTTGAGTATCAAACACGAAGCTCAGACCCAACTTCTGAGACTACGTGTGCGGGTTTATCACAGACGATTATACCCCACAGGAGTTTCGCGGTTGGGTTCTTTTTTTTGTGTGTTTGTCTGATTTTCTTGGAAGAGGCCAAGCCCATTGTTGATTGGTCTGGCGGCTATTTGGTGGTCGATGATACCGTCGTCGACAAGCCCTTCGCCAAAAAAATGGATTTGGTGCGGTGGCAGTGGAGTGACACCCACCACGACGTCGTCAAAGGCATCTGCGTCATCACCTTTTTGTGGACTGACGGCAGACAACACATTCCCGTCGACTTCCGCGTCTACGACCCCGACGGCGACGGGAAAACCAAGAACACGCCCTTTCGACCCCTCAAAATGTTGGCCGCCAAATTTCTCTGCATTTTTACCAGTTACGCATCACGATTCATGCATAAAACTGGTACGAATCTTACCCAACCACCTTGCATAATTGGTTAGGTAGTAGGCTTTAGTCCGTGCTTTCTGAAGTGCTCTGCCACACATAATCCGATCTGGAGAGTAAACCATTCGTATGGATACGAATATTGGCCTCCTAGGTTAGCCATGCTTTGATTGTTTTTTCTCCTTTGTCGCAGTCTTCAAGTGCTTTGGCGAAGTCGGTGCCGAGTATGTCCCAGATACTTGTTTGGCTTGTTATGCCTGCCTTGATGCTTTGGGTGAATCCGGGTTGGTTGCTGGTGACGAGGAGGTCGCCGGCTTTGATGGGCGTTGTGCAGTCGACTTTTACTGGTACGATACCCTTCAATGAGACCGGATAGGGGGCTGTTGGATTGCCGATGTATTGGCTGGCCTCGTAGTTCACCACGGAGAGGACGTTACTATCATATGCGCCGTTGCAGTAGGTGATCTTTGAGGGATCTTGGAGGTCGATGCAGACAACGTCGCCGGATTCGAATTCATCGCGTCTGCCGGTCTCCGAGGCCCTGCTGTGCATGAGTTCGGCGATGTCGCCGACACAATCTTTACCCTCGATCTTGCAGTTCCCAGAGAGGCGGAGCGTGCCCGAAACGTTCACGATGCCGTCGCCGCTGTTGGCTTCGATTTGGATGTCGCCTGAGTTGCTGAGACCTCCTGCGTTGAGGGATTCGGCGGTGCCTGAAAGCGTGCTTTCATCGATTTCTGCACCTCCGAGGCAGTCTGAGCAGCTTACATCGGTGGCTGAGCCGCCCTTGCTACCCGAACCGGCATAATTGAAATCTACCTCGGCCGAACTCACCACAGCGCTCCCCGATTGAAGGTCGCTGCATGTCAGAGTATTGCTGACGTCGGCGTCAGTAATGCAGTCCGTGCAGCCGCCAGCCGATCGTGCCTGTGTGAGCGTCACGCCGTGGGGATTATCCGAGGCCGAGACATGGGTATAGGCCGCGTCCCAGTTGGTCTCCTGAGTAGGGGAATGGAAGAGGTTGGTGGAGCCTTCCGTGACGTCGTCGCTGCTGATTTGATTGGCGCCGGTGCCAAAGTCCAGGTCGTTGTCTTTGACGCAATCCGTGCACGAGCTCTGCCATTCAGCGACGGTGTCGATGGTGCCCGCCCCGGACAGGGCGTCGTGGGTGAGGCTTGATTCGTCGATTTCGGCTCCCCCGATGCAGTTGGCGCAGCTGAGGTCTTCGGCGACGGCTGCATTGCCGCCCTTCGAAGCGCCCAGCGCCCATGAAAACCCGACGTCAGTTGAATCAACGCAGCCGTCGCAGCTGAAGCCCGTCAAGAGGTCGAGGGTGCCGACTTCTATGATGTCGTTGCCGCTCATGTTGAGGGGGCCCGTCATCGTATCTCCTGTTTCGTTAACAAAAACATCCGTAATTGTGGTCGTGGTTTCTTCGACGGTGGTTGTCGTTGTCGTCGTGGAGGTGGTCGTGGTTGTGGTGCCGCCGGTTTTCCATTCGTAGCTGTAGTCGAGGTAGGGTTCGTCGGCTTCGTCTGCGGCTTTGAAGCGGGCGTAGTGGAGGTTTTCGTCGTCCCAGGCTGCTTGCCAGTCGCTGCCGTTGAGGCCGACGCGGAAGAGGGTGCAGGTCCAGTTGTCGGCGGCGGCGACTTGGAGTATGTCGCTCATGTTTTCCGTGCACGCCCAGGTAAACGTAGAGGTGCCATCGGGGATTAAGACGATGCTGCGTGCGGGGCTGTCGCGTT
>CAYUFO010000196.1:2401-3658 GCA_964443985.1 uncultured archaeon
CACCATGGCCTTGTCGCTGGTGGTGTCGCAGCTGCCGCTGTCGCTCCAGTTCACGATTTCGACAAAGACGTCATAGTCTCCGACGTGATCGTAGACGCCAGTATAGACACAAAAACTTGTATTGGTGAGCGTCATGTTGTCCGATATCTCAGATGTATTGAATGCCACGAAGGCGTGATAGGTCTGATCTTCGATGGGCTCCCCGGCCTGAGGCGTAGTGCTTGCATAGCATGCAAACGTGCTTCCACACGTGACGCCGACCTGTTCCGGCGTGATACTACCCCAACAACGACAATAGTCGCCAGTCTGGTCATTGGGAGAGATGGTGGGGTCGATGACGACTGATTCCCCGACGGCTATGTCTGCGGCGGCATAGTCCCGATACAGTGTATAATCGACGGTGTAGGGATCGACCTCCTCGACGCTAAACGTGTAGCCCTGTTCGAGGACGTCTTCGAAGGATACGATGAGGTTGCTGGGTTTGGGCGTCAACACACGACCGCTTTCGTCGACGAGGAGAGGCAGGTCGGCTTGAACCCGGACGACCGGGGCAAAATCGAGGCGAGGCAGATTCAAAGAATAACTCCACTTGACACCGTCACCCACCGACTCATACGACACGTCAAAACCTTCAGGGGCAACAACGGGGCCTTCAACATCTCCCTGAGGCAGGAACACGATATCAAGGGAAACGTCATCGGTGGATATTCCTAAATCCCCGTTCGACTCCGAAAGAGCGAGAGATGGAGGGTCCAATGACCCCGAATAATCAGGTGACAACACCTGTGCTCCACAAAAACTACAGATAAGCAATACCACTGCAATTCCAATCAATATGTTTTTTCTCATTTCACCTGCCATGTTTCCTCACCTCATTGTTAACTTCCAAATTGGATGGTCCCGTTTGTTAGCGTTATTTTGCTCGCGCTTTCCAAGTGGATGTTTCCACCTTGGACGTCTATGTTTGAACTGTTGAGTAGGAGGGTGCCGTTTACGTTGAGGGCGGTTTCGTCCCCTGTAGCGTTGATGGTGAGATTAATGTTGTCGAGTTGGAGTGTTTCGTTGTTTTCGATTGAGACATTGCCTTCTGTGATGTTTATGAGGCCATCCCAGCAAAGGGTTTGTTGAATAATCCACCATGAGCCGAAAAGGGGCGGAAGGCTTCCAGTACAGTACCATGGGGGCTCTGTCACTTCGACGGTCCATTGGTAAGCGTCTGTGTCGATTCCGTCGTCGATTGAGACATTGATCGTCTTT
>CAYUFO010000197.1:0-3655 GCA_964443985.1 uncultured archaeon
CCCTTGCAGAGACCATTAAGATAATCTGCAACGTCTACCATGCACTCAAGGTCACCTTCGCCAACGAGGTTGGGCGGATATGTGGGGCCTACGGCATCGATGCCAAGAGGATGATGGAGATATTTTGTCAGGATACCAAACTAAACCTATCTGAAAAGTACCTCGCCCCCGGATTCGCGTATGGCGGTAGCTGCCTGCCCAAGGATTTACGCAGTCTCCAATTCCTTGGGCGAAGCAAGCACTTAGACCTTCCATTGATCAGCAGCATTGGCGCGTCCAATGATGCCCACATACGCCATGCCATCTCACAAATAGAGCGCGAGGGGAAGAAGAAGCTCGGATTCATCGGCCTCAGCTTCAAGGCCGGGACCGATGATCTCAGAGAAAGCCCATATGTCCAGGTTGTCGAGCATTTCATCGGGAAAGGATACGACATAAAGATATTTGATTCTGATCTAATCCTCTCGAAGCTTATGGGAACCAACAAGGACTACATCGAAAAAGAGATTCACCACATCGATGAGCTCCTCGTCGACTCAATCAATGACTTGGAGGACCGGGAAGTGCTCGTCGTCAACAAATCAGTTACCGCTGGCATACCAGACCGACGCATCATCGATTTAAGGTGAATCGCGTGAAACACAAAGTACTTTTTGACGTCATCCATCCGGCCCACATCAATTTCTTTAAGCACGCGATAGGGGAACTCAGTCAAAATGGTTTTGAAATCCTACTGACCTACCTGGATAGGGGTATAGTTAAAACGCTCATCGGGAAGGAACTCCCACAACACAATCCAATCAAGATAGGATCCTATCGGAATTCCCGCATTGGAAAGGGCGCCATGGTCAGCGAACGAGCCCTCCTCTTCTCCCGCCTTCTACGCCAAGAATCCCCATCGGTCACCCTTGGTGTTGGTGATTTCATCCTTGCCGTTAGCTCCCGCTTAACGAGGATACCTGCTATACAATTCTACGACGACTTCGAGTTCGCCATCAACTTCAAGCTCTCCCACCTATTCGCAGACACCTTCGTGGTTCCCCAATTCATCCCAGTGCGTGGAAATGACGTGATTGCATATAATGGCTATAAGGAGCTCGCCTACCTTCACCCTGAGGTATATACGCCAGATTCACGTGTCATATCAAAGATTGGGCTTGAAAAAAACACATATGTTTTCGCTCGGGAAGTCTCAGGCATCAGTCTCAACTATGCCAACCTCGACAGGCTTTCCCTACTCCCCATTATTAAACACCTTCATTCTAAGGGCGTCCACGTCTTGCTGTCCCTTGAAGATAAATCTCTTATCGAGCAATACGAACCCTATTGTCAGGTCCTAGAAGAACCTCTCGAAGACATATACTCACTCATCGCCTTTTCCAGGTTCGGTCTTTCCTCCGGAGACAGCATGGCCAGGGAAATGGCTCTACTTGGGGTTCCGTGCATCTACGTCGGGGGGCGTGATATGTGCATCAATAATCAGCTCATACTAGAAGGGGGGATAAAAAAAATTGAAGCGTTGTCTCAGGTAACCACTTTAGTTGACCAGTGGATTGAATGTGATCCGAAAACAGAATGGGCAAATTCACGTAGGAAGCTGATCGCGGACCACTGCGTCAACACAACGGATATTATTGTCAGTGCAGTTGAAAAAACGTGCCATATCTAGGGATCTTCGACCGGGTAGGCACTACAGAGCAAAGATGGAATGAAAAACCAAGTGAAAAACCATCCTCCTCTCATTCGGAAGGAGCTGGAGAGACTGATTTTTTTCGGAATAGTGCTGGTAGTGTTTCTACTTGGAAACGCCATCTCGCTATTCGATGAAAACTGGCCGGTGCATCCCAGTGAAGCTCAGGCTCTCTTCTTCTCGCATGAACTCCTCACAGACCATGACCTGGTCATCGAGAGAGAATTAAACGGCTTGTTCCCGGGATCCCTTTTCACCACAGGATTCGGAGTCCCCGACGAGGACACCATCCTTCCCCGCATAGCATTTGGCATCATTGTAGTATCTGCAGTCGGGCATCTTCTCGGCACCAACGGAGTCTTCATATTCGTGAATCTTATCAACCTGATTGGCTTAGTCTACTTGCATGCGATTGTAAAACGGGCGTTCGGCTCCAGGGTAGCGTTAGTTTCGCTCTTCTTCTATGCAATTAGCGTCCCATATCTCCTTTGGAGCAATTATCTGTACGGCAACCTACTGGGTTTCACCTTCTACCTAATTGGATTATTCTATCTCCTCCGGGCTGTGCATGCATCGACGCCGTCCCTCAGAGACTACCTCCTCGCCGCCGTTTTCTTCGCCGGCCTCCTCTGGACCCGCTACGAGGGATACGTTTATTTACTACTTACCCTCGCGTACCTAGGCTTCCGTTACCGGAACTCCATCCAGTCAAGGTACGCTATGGCAGCAATAGCGCTTCTTGTCCTGTTACTCGCTCCGTATGCCTACCTCAATGACATCCTGTACGGATCCCCCTTCACCATTGGCTATGTCGTTTCGAAAAAGCAGACTAGCGTCGCATCCTATGCTGATGACTCTCTTGTAGACTCGATATTCAACCTTCACTCCCGCTTTCCAGCCCTGCGTATAGCCTTTCGACAGTGGGGGCTCATTGGCGGGCTTGCATTTCTGTTTGATATCAGTAAACGATTCATCTTTGACATCTACGTCTTCCCGACTGTGTTGGGGCTATTGGGGGGATGTATGATGCTCCAAAGACGCGAGACTAAGGATCATCTCGCTGTACTCGCATTTCTCTCCCTCTTTTTCATCTACTTCGAAGGGGCGAGCTACCACCTCGGATGGGATAAACAATGGATATGGGGGTTCTATTCGCGTTACTGGTTTCCCGTCTACGCTCTGCTTGCGATATGTGCTGGTTATTTTCTTATTCACTCATGGCTGATGGACCGAAATAGACCTATTATCTCGGTGCTTTTGGCAGTCCACCTCCTGTTGGTTTTCCACACACTATTCTTCCCATATAATGGACTTATTAACATTCAACAGAACAAGCATGACTCCTACATCCTCAACCAATGGGCATCGACGACGCCCTCAGAATCGGTGCTCATCTCTGGATACTTCGGAAAGACCATCATCGCACGGCCGGTTCTCAATCCGTTGCTCATCGATGGGATGCCCGACTACAATGCCATGTTCCATGTCATCCTGGATGAAGAAGACGTGCGAGCACAAGATACTCTCGTCAACTACACGTCCTATCTCTTGGAACGGGGTTACCCCGTTTACAGCGTCGAGTGGACTGATCATGCTGGCACCTATCTAGACCTCAAGACTATGCTGCGTGGTAAATTCCAACTTCAAAAGGTATATATCAAAGACGTCTATTCAGACTATGAGGTCCATCGCATCTGCCCGATGTCCACTGGTTGTGGGTAATGGGCACTGCTGCCAACAACACTTGAATGAAAGATCGCATACTTCACCTTTGCATAATTAGGGCACGAATACAAGAGTGGTGGGATACAAGCCAGCCCTTTTTTATTGGCACTCAAATACATACTCTCCAAATAGGGTCCCCTGAATCGGGCCCTTGAATGAGAAAAAACCATGACTTCCAAAAGAGATAGGAAGCGAATATTGGTCATCGGCCTCGATGGAGCGACTTGGGACGTCCTCGAT
>CAYUFO010000198.1:0-3642 GCA_964443985.1 uncultured archaeon
TCAACCTCGAAGACATGATTGCCGTCGTCGAGGCGTCGTTCTCAAGCCCCGTCTACACGCTATTGAAAAGCGCCGACGAGAACCACGTCGTCCAGGCCATCTTCAAGAATCCCGTCTTCGTCGAGGACGTGGCCCGAAACATGCTGGCCGGCGCCAAGAAGGCGTTCAAGCACTGCCGCATCCACGTCACCGCCATAAGCGAGGAATCCATACACCGCCACGACGTCAAAGCCGAGGCGTCGGCTGTGACCTAGGCCTTGACCCTGTCGGCGCTGCCCACGGCGTTGAAGGCCTCGAAGAAGGCGTCGGCGGACTCCTTGGTTTTGGCGTAGACGGGGGCGAGGTCGTCGTCCGAAAGTTGCGCGATCTCGTCTTTGAAGTGCTGGATGCTGTGCTTGATGTTCTTGCCGAGGAGTTCCCTGTCGCTCATGTTCGGCTTCTTCTTGCGCATCATGGCGACCTTGTCTGAGTCCATCGTCCACTCCTCCATCCTCTTGACCAAGTCATCGGGGAGAGTCTCGAGGGCGATGTTCTGCCAGTTGGTGCCGACATTGCCCTTTGCGATGCCCGCGTCGATGAGCCGGTGCATGAGATGTAATGGCGTGCCCGTGATGCCGTGCTGGGCTATCTGGACGCCCAATGGCTTGATGGCCGCAGCGATGTCGCGGGTCCGCTGTTCGTCGATGCCGATCTGCTCGACGATGTTGCCGTCCTCGTCGTAGATGTTGCCGTGGGCGCTTCCGTTGTGGCAGGCGATGAGGTCTGGATAGACGCCGTTTTCCTGAAGCGCTTCGATGAAGGTGACGGCTTCTTCGACGCTCGTCAGCTCCTGCTCGCCCGTCTCGGGGTTCTTCTTGCCTATCTCGCCGACCTCGACCTCAAGGGAGAGCTCATTGGGGATGAGATTGGCCAGGCGCGTCGTCACCTCGATGTTGCCTGCAAGCTGGTCTCGGACGGTGGCGGCGTTGACGTCGAAGATGTGGCTGGCGTCGATGGCGAAGCTCGTGAAGCCAGCCGCCAACTCTGCCTTGATGAGATCGGCTGCCGACTGGACGTCCGCGTCTGCCGTGCTTTTCACACCGATGTGGTCGCCGTGGACGGCGTAGGGGGCGTCGAACTCGAGCTCCTGCGCCTTCGCGGTGATGGCGCCATAGAGGTCGGCAGGCGTCTGACCGGTGTAGCCGACCTCGCTTTTGGCTATCTCGAAGAGGACGGCGGCGCGCTTCTCCATGGCCGCTTCCATGATGCCGTGGATGGAGGGCTGCAGGCGGATGTTGGCTGCCATCACGATGCAGTCGGTGTCACGAAGCGAGTCGAAGATGAGCTTTCCAGACAGGGGCGCGTAGTCGGCGGTCATGGTAACCTGTTTGGCGCCCGCCAATATAAATAATCAGTCTTCGTCGTCGAGCAATGTGCTCTCCGCTGCGCTCTCCTTGCCCGCCCGTTCGAGTTCGAAGGCGAGCTCCCGATTGTCTTGGAGGCGTTCGCGGCGCTGCCAGTAGTAGCGGGCGAGGACGGCAACGTCGCTTGCGAGGAGCTCCAGTTTGGTGGCGTCAAACCACCGGCTTTTCGCCTCAAAGTCCACCTGTTTCTCGTTGGCAAGGCCTGCTAGGACCTCGTCGGGGATGCCTCCAGTCTGCTCGACGAACCGCTCCACCACCGACCGCTCCGCATCAGATAGTCCCTTATACGGCATCAGCTCACCCCTCCCCGCTGTTGTTTGGCGCGCACGAGGTCGAGACGGGCGATGGCGGCCTCGAAGGCGGGGTCGCGCTCGAGGGCGGCGCCGTAGTCGGCGATGGCGGCCGCAAAGTCGCCAAGGTACTCGTGGACGAGACCGCGGGCATAGCGGACGTCGGGGTCGTCGGGTGAGAGCTCGACGGCGCGGGCATAGTCGGCGAGGGCGCGGCGGTGCTCGCCTGCCCGACAACGGGCGAGGCCGCGGTTGTAGTGGACGTCGCCGGCCCCGGGGTCGTATTCGGCGGCCTTGCCGTAGTATTCGGCCGCCTTGCGGTAGTCGGCAAGCAGGAAGTAGTCGTTGGCGAGGCGTTTGTATTCGCCTGCCAGCTCCGCCGCATAGTCGTTTGCCTCAGCCACGTCCCCTGCACCTCGGTGAGTCTCTATTTATATCTTTGCCATAAAATAGTTTCCCATGGCGTCCCGGATGGTCGTTGCCTTGCTGCTGCTGTCGTTTTGCGCCTCGTCGGCCGCCGCCTTCCAGTTCGACGTCACCGTCGAGCTCGAAAACCAGCCGACCCTCGTCTTCCACCTGGGGCCCTACTTCGCCTACCCCTACAACATCGTCCTCGTCCTGGTACTGTTGCTCTTCATCTTCGTCGTCTATCGCACGCTCATCGAGCCCTTGCTCGGCAGCCATCGGAAGTATCAACCCTCTCCCATCTCCTTTGACGACATCGCCGTGGGCGGCGGCGAGCACCAGCAGAAGGCCGCCGGCAAAAGACAACTCTCCGAGGCCGAGTCAAAGCAGGTGCTCCGCGAGATGCAGGTGCTCGAAAAAAAGCTCAAGGGCCGAAAGAGCTACGCCGACGAGGAGGCCGCCTCCTGGGACGAGGTGGAAAAGAACCTCGAGGACTAGAGCGAGTCCCGGACGTTCTCGACGACGCGCTCGAGAAAGCTTTTCGGCCCCTTGAGGTCGCTGCCCTCTTCTTTTGCCAGTTCCTCGATGAGTTCGCGCTGCCTTTTCGAGAGCTTCTCGGGGACCTCGACGGTGACGGTGACATACAGGTCGCCGCGCCCCTCGCGGTTGAGGTAGGGGATGCCCTGACCGGAAAGCCGCATCGTCGTCCCCGGCTGCGTGCCAGCAGGGATCTTGAGGCTCGCCGTCCCCTTGGGGGTGGGGACCTTGATGGAATCGCCGAGGGCGGCCTGGGCGTAGCTCACCGAGACCTTGATGCGGACGTCGGCGCCCTCGCGCACAAAATACTTGTGTGGTTTGACGTGCAAGACGACGTAGAGGTCGCCAGCCGGGCCGCCGCGCTCGCCGGCCTCGCCCTCCCCTGCGACGCGCAGGTGGTTTCCGGAATCGACGCCCGCGGGGATGGAGACCTTGATCTTGTCGCGCTTCTCGATGCGCCCCCGGGCGTTGCAGGTCGGGCAGGGATCACCAACGACGGAGCCCTGGCCCCCGCAGCGGCTGCACGTCGTCACGCTCATGAAGGTGCCGAAGGGGGTCTGCTGCTGGCGACGCTCCTGGCCGGCGCCGTTGCATTGGGGGCAGGTGGCGGGCTTGGCGCCGTTTTTGCCGCCCGTGCCGCAGCAGTCGGGGCAGGTGGCGAGCCGGGGGACTGTGAACTCCTTGTCGGTGCCGAAGGCGGCTTCCTCGAAGGACAATTCGAGGTCGTATCGGAGGTCGGCGCCTCGTGTGGGGCCTGCGGGCCGCCGGCGCCGCCTGCCTCCCATGCCGCCGCCGAAGAAGACGTCGAAGATGTCTTGGCCGAAGAAGTTACTGCCGCGAAAGAGGTCTTCGATGTCGCTAAAGTGGCTGAAGTCCTGCCACTGGAACCCGCCCTGCCCGAAGGCGCCAGACACGCCGGCGTGGCCGTATTGGTCGTAGTTCTTGCGCTTGCCGGCGTCGGCGAGGACCTCGTAGGCCTCGCTGACCTCCTTGAACTTCTCCTCGGC
>CAYUFO010000199.1:0-3639 GCA_964443985.1 uncultured archaeon
CCCCACCTCTACCCCTCCATACGAGGCACCCTCATCCACGTCGTCCTCGCCTGCGCACTCATCCTCATCTTCCGCGAAAAGACCATCGAAAAAAAATTCTGGGCCGCCCTCACCTTCCTGCTCGCCGGCTGGCTCGGCCACCTCGCCTTCAGCCAACACATCATCGCCAAAAGCCACATCCTCTTCCCCGTCTTCACCGGCCTCTTCGGCATGAGCGCCCTGCTCACCGCCGTCGCAAGCCGGACCACCCTCCCCCCACAGAACCCCCACGCCCACGTCCCCGTCACCCGCGACCTCCTCACCGCAAGCCTCCTCGGCACGCTCGGCGGCATCGCCATCGGCATCCTCCCCGCCATGAGCCCCGCCCAAGCCGGCATCATCCTCATCGGCGCCACCGGCTCAAGCACCGCCCGCTTCCTCGCCTGCCTTGCCGCCATCAACACCGCCGACGCCGTCTACTCGCTCGCCAGCGCCTACACCATCGGCAACCCGCGAAGCGGTGTGGCCACCATGCTCGCCGACCGCATCGACATCGACGCGCCAACCCTCCTCTTCTTCGCCGGCTGCCTGGCGCTCGCAGCGCTCCCAGCCTACCTCATCCAATTGCGCCTCGGACGCGCATTCACCACCCGGCTTTCGGCCATCGACTACCCTCTGCTGTGCCGCACAACCCTCGCAGGCGTCGCACTCCTCGTCTATCTATTCACCGGTTTCTCCGGCCTCGCCTTCGCCGCCGTCGCCTGCGCCATCGGCCTGATACCCATCCATGCGGGCGTCAGCCGGACCCACACGCTCGGCGTCCTCATCCTCCCCACCGCCATGATGCTCCTCTAACCCCTTTTATACCGAAAAAAACCAACAACCTTATACCATGAAGGCCATGCAGCGCCGCGACCTCCTGAAGATCGGCTTCACGGCCGAAGAAAGCGAAGCCTTCATACGCCTGCTCGAGACCGGTCCCGCCACGCACGCCGAGGTCCTCGCCGTCACCGACCTGCCCGCAGACGACCTCCTCGAAGCCCTCGAAGGCCTCAGGGAAAAGCAGCTCGTCCGCGCCGTCGAACTCTGGGGCGACGTCTACTACTCGCCCATCGCCGAAGAGGAGATACTCGCCGCCCTCGAGAAGGCCAAAGACATCATCGAAGCCAAAAAGCAGGCCGAACTCCACGACGTCCAACGCGAAAAAGCCCAGGAACGGCTGCACGAGCTCGTCGCCGACGACGTCGTCGAAAAACGCATCGAGGAAAAGATAAAGGACACGGCGCTCTATGAGAAATGGCGGCAATCAAAGGCCCGACTCGAAGAAGAGCACAAAAGCAAGGTCAAAGACCGCCTCGACGACCTCGTCGACGAAAAGGAGGAACGGCTCCGCGAGGAACGCCGCCGCCGCATGCGCTCCCGGCTTCTCACCATCGCCGGGAAAAAAAAGGAGCTCCCCAAGCCACCCGACGTCACCATGGTCCTCGAAGACATCCTTTCGACCCAGCAACGCAAGGTCCTCGACCAGGCCAACCCCATCTTCTCAGACGAGGAGAAGGTCGAGATCAAGCACGCCATCACCCAGCTGCTCAGCTCGAAGGCCGCATTCGTCGACCAGAAAAAACACTTCTTCAAGAAGGGGTGAGCGGATGGCAGGCGACCCCTTCTCTTCGACCACCCTTCTGCTCACCGCCCTTCTCTGCCTCGGCCTCGCGTTCGTCTACCTGTCCATGTACCTGCAGCGGCGAAACCCCCCGAGCATATACCTCGCCTGCGGGTTCGTCTCAGGCGCCCTCTCCTACGGCGTCCTCGCCCATCCCGCGGTCTTCGGGATGCGCGCCCCCCTCATCTACCACGTTGCCACCACCCTCTACTTCGGCGGATTCTCGCTCTTTTCCGTCTCCCTCATCGAGCGGAACGCCTATCGCAACATCCTCGTCCCCGTCCTCCTCATCGTCGCGGGCGTCTACGCCGCCCTCGCAGGCCACCTCGATCAGACCGCCGGCAGCGTTGGAGAAGCCTTTCTCGAAGCGGATCTGCTCATGCTCCTTGCTATCCCCTCTGCCATCCTCGGCTACTTCGGCCTGCGCCTGCACCGCGGCGTGCGGCGCAAGCCCGTCCTCCTTGCCGTCGCCGTCGCCCTCCTTGCCGCAACCTTTCTGTGGCAGTCGGCGTCCTCGCCCGCAGAGCCAGCCGACCCCCCAACGGCTCAAAGCCTCGGCTATCTCGCCGCCACAGGACTCATATATGCGAGCATCTCGTTTTCCACCCCCAAGGCGACAATGCTCGATTTGAGCCGACGCCACCACATCGAGCGCATGCTCATGGACTACTTCGCCAATCCGCCGTCTCCCTCCTCCCAGGGTCTCTCCCCCTCGGGGGCGCCTCTCACCCCCGGCACCCTCTATCTCGTCAAGGAGCCGCGTCTGGGAAAGAGCCTCGAGCGCTTCCTCACAGCCCTCGGGGCGGGCATCCCCGGCCTCATGCTCAGCCGCACCCACCCCCGAACGTTGCGCGACGCCCACCCGTCCCTGCGCTCCATTCCCGTGCTGTGGGTCACGGATTCCCGGCGCGGCAAGGACGTCGCAGTGAGCCCTCAGCCCGAGCAGGTCTACGCCGTCGTCGAGACCTTCCTCGAGAAGACCCCTGAAGGAGTCGTCCTCATCGACGGCGTCGAATACCTCATCAACTACAACAACTTCGATATCGTCTTGCACCTCGTCGAGCAGATACGCGACCTGCTTGCCGCGGGCGACGCCCGCGTCATCCTCTCCGTGCATCCGGGCACCCTCAAGCGCCTAGAATTGAACCTCATCGAGCGCGAGACCGTCCCTCTCGAGGGCTGAGGCCAAGGCAGGAGCTTACTCGTGCTTGTCCTTCAGGTATTTTGCGAGAATGTCGAGGGCCAATTCTGCGAGTTCCGGGTCGACGACGATGACGAAGTGGCGGTCCTGGAAATGCCGGATGAGCCTGGCCTGATCCTCCTTCAAGGTGAACCAGACGGTCTGTTTTTTCCCATCGTAGCGGTATGATTCGATGGCGTCCCACGAAATCAGGGGGCTTCGCGTCTTGAAATGGCGCAGGTGGCGGGCCACGAACGCATTGTCCGAGGAGTAGTTGAGGCATATCCCGCCCTTCGTCAATTCGATGTGGACGTCGTTATCGCGCATGAGGGCGAGATACGTGTAGATGGCGACCAGTACGCCACCGCCGAACAAAAAGCTCCCGTAGCCCGGGTTCAGCCGGGTGACGAAGACGGGGAAGAAGACGTAGATGAAGACGAGGCCGATGAATGCGTAGAGCAGTTCCCGTCTCGCTTGAAGGCTTGCAAGGAGCACCCTCTGGGAGGGCACCTTCCACGACATCAGGACGTCGTCGCTGACCATGCTCACTTATACTTTTCCCCGGCAGCCCTAAAAAAAGCCATACTGCAGACGTTACCTATCTGCGTCGAGGACGAGCGGCCTGCTCAGATGCCGCCGCGCCCGGGGTGGGGCCTCGTACCATCCGACGTCGATGCCCCGTTCGATGAGTTTGGTGGGTGCCCGTTCCTCTGCGACCGTGTTGCTGCACGAGCGGCATTTGAAGCCCTTATCGGTCCCCGCCGACGTCATCTTTTTGCCGGCGCAGCAGTAGGGGGCGTCGATGATGCGGTGGGGG
>CAYUFO010000200.1:0-3623 GCA_964443985.1 uncultured archaeon
GAGGGATTAACGGATGCCATCACAAAATAAAAGAACGCTGACATTGGCTATTTCGGCTAAGAACGCCGAAGACGTCATCGTGGGCTGCCTGGAGAGTATTACGAAACAGTCCGATAAGCCGGATGCCGTCTTTGTCGTCGTCGATACTGTAGATGACACCACCATACCTGTGGCGGAAAAGTATGGCGCTGACGTCCATATCAACGAGAAGGGGAAGCTCTACAATGCCCGGAACACGGCGTTGGAACACTGCAAGACGGAGTATCTCGCATTCACCGACGCCGACTGCCGGCTCGATAAAGACTGGGTGAAAAGCGCCAAGAAAGTATTCGCCGACCACTCCGACATCGTTGCGGGGACCGGCCCCCATCCCATGATAGGCGGCCACAACATTAGTAGCTGGCTGCACCACATGTTCTTCGTCGTCGAAACGCAAAGGGAAGGCATCGTCGACGGCGTCATCGGCGGCAACAGCTACTTCCGCACCAAGACATTGCGCGAGGCAGGCGGCTGGCCCGACCTCTTTCTCATGGCCGCCGAAGACCTCTGCATCAGCGAACGCCTCAAATCCAAGGGCGGCCGCATATGGTTTAGCGAAGGCTGCGTCGCCAACCACCACTACAAGAAAGAATTATGGGGCATGTTTAAGCAGGTCAGGATGATGGGCCACGACATCGTCGCCATGATGCGGGCCACCGGCATGCGCGGCTTCTGGTGGTACTACACCCTCGCCATACCCGTCGTCTCAGGCCTCGCATTGGTCGGCATAGTATTTCCCCCACTCCTCATCGGCGTGCTCCTTGCCACCCTCGCCTACTACGCCATCCAATACAAATCACTATCCAAGGCACTCCCCCGCTGGGCGACCCGCTGGATACTCATCTGGCCCTACAGCTGGGGCATCATACAAGGACTGAGGGAAGAGAATGGAGAACACGCATGAAGCGGTATTTGCCCGGGGAATGATTTAGCTGTCTTTAGGTCTGCTCTTAGGGAACTGCCGTGAGATTCTCTGCGTGGTAAATGAAAAATGAGTACCTGTTGGTTTTTTCAAACTTTTGGATGAGGTTGAATGGTTTCGCCTCCTCAAAGGACATGTACGAGCTATATATGCCTTCACAGATGAGGTGTTGTTCAGTGATATTGAATGTGAGGCTCCCTCTGTTGCCATCCATTTCGGCGACGAGGAAGCAGTCTATATTGGTGGGAGTACCCTCAAAGGATGCCCCTTCAATCTCGGCAAATACATGAGAAGCGCACGTAATCGACTGATTTACATCAGTAAAGCAATAGATACGATTAGTTATGTTAGTGTAGGGATAGCTCAATTGGGCCCGGAACGTGTTTGAGAAGAAGGACTCGACGACGACGTAGTCTATGTCGTCGACTCCGCCGCCGCCCGGACGAGAGTATTCTCGAAAATCTCGATGGAGACCGAGAACGTCAAAGGGGAAGGCGTAGTTAGTCAGTATGACTGCATCAGAGGGTGTGTTTACGAGGAGGTAGATGACAGCGGGACGAAAGTCAGTGGTGAGTTCCTTTTGGAACTGCAGGGATATGTTGGAGACCATGACGAATTTTACCAGGACGACGACGGCGAGGACGACAACGACTGCCAAGACCGCCTTGGGGAGCACACCGTGTTCCCCGAGGCGTGCATAGGACCATGAGGCGGCGTGCGAGAAAAAGTAGAGCGACGCCCATGCGAGGGGTATCTGGACTGCCAGATAGTACCTGCCGAAGTTGTCGGTTAATGGCAGGAAGAAGGTGGTGAGTATGAGAAAGCATGTTAATGCAACAGATGTTGAGGCTTCACGTTTCCAGAGAAGGTATAGTCCAGCAATCCCAGATACGAGAAGCCAGTGGGGAAACCAGATGGGGGGGACAATGGGCACGCCGAAGAGGGGCTGCGTGAGCGTGGCGAGGACGCCGATGTTCCGGTAGAGCTCAGTGTTGAGGCTGAGGTACGATTTACTGCAAATTCTGTATACCCCACCAAAGGGAGGATAGGACTCACTCATGAGGTCGTGGGCGAGATGATTGGAGTATTGCAGAAGGGAAAAGTTGCCGTATAGGGCGCTGTGGAAGATGACGAGGGAGAGTGCGAGTGAAAGTGCGATTGCAAAAGCTGGTAGGCGTTTTTGGCGGTGGGCTGCCCAGAGGATGCCTGGAAAGAGGAAGAGGGTGGGGAAACGGCTGAGAAACGAGGCGACTGCTGCGACTGCACTCCAGTATAGGAGACGATTCTTCACCGTGCTTTGTGAAAGGAATAGGAGGGACACGGTGAGGAAGAGGAGAGAAAGGCTCTCGGTCGATGGCTGCAAATCCCAGTAGTAGAGGTTTGGATACAAGGTGGTATAGAGGCTGCCGACGACGCCAAGAGTGGTATTGCCGCTTAGTCGGCGGACGAATAGGAATACGACGCCCGCAAGAAGGGCAGCGGAGAGCCAGGTAACGAGTTGTGCGGCGAGGAGATAGTCTCCGATAATCAGCCCCACTCCAGCAACGAGGAGATAGTAGAGAGGTTGGACAGTGACACCCCAGTAGCCCCCACTATTGTAATCGGTGCGCGAGAATCCGTGCCCTTCAGCCAAGTTTTGGGCAATGTGGGCGTAGGTGTAGGAGTCTACCCAGTAGGGGAGGGCGGCGAATTGGGGTATGCGGATGTAGAGGGCGAAGAGAACGATTACTGAAAAGAGGATGGGTGCAGCATAGGGTTGGAGGTGTTTTTGTAGTTCTAGTACGTGGCCTTGTGTGTCTTTTGGAAAAAGGGATATGACGGATCTCTTCGCCATGAGAGACCACACCCACACTGCCACTAAGAAGAGGGATATGCCGGCAAACACGGGGGTGAAGAGGGTATAGAATTCGATGAGGTAGGCGAGGAGGATGCGAAGGGGCAGCGCTAACGTCATTGTCTGAATAGAGCCTTCATGGGAGTCACGAGATATAAGCTAATGAGGCATATGGTGCGTTCTTTGCCGGTTTACTTTTTATCCTTCTTTGAACCATGCACTGCCATCTCTCGGATGATTTCGGTGAGGGCTCGTTCATGGTCGCGGAGTTTGAGGTATGTTTTTGTTGAAAGGACGAAGGTGGTGACGCTGAGGATGGTGATGAAGGCGTCGAATGGGCGGAAGAATCCGGGGAGGAATTGGAATGCCTGCTGGGGGAAGGCGACGATGACGGCGAGTACGAAGAGGATGAGGACGAGAGCGAGGACGAAGGGATCAATTCCCTTTTTGCGGATGTAGAGGATGAGCATGCCAGCGATGCCGAGGAGGACTATGACACCGAGTAGTTGGAGTATCATCCCGCCACCTTTTTGAGGAGGAGGTCGGCAGCGATTTCGATGCCGTCCCAGACGTGGGTGCCCGCTGTCTTTTTCGTGTAGATGGTCGCGATGGGGACTTCACTCAATCGAAGGCCGTGCTTGGCGATTTCGCCAACGACTTCTGAACAGTAGCCGTAGCCGTCGATGGTGAGGGTGATCCGCTCTACCGCGCGACGACTGTAGCAGCGGAATCCGCTCTGGGTGTCGGTGCCCTCGATGCCGTAGAGCCAGTAGGTGAGTTGGTTGAGGACGAAGTTGCCGACGCGCTTTTTCAGGGGCATCGTCCAGT
>CAYUFO010000201.1:0-3607 GCA_964443985.1 uncultured archaeon
ACAATCTAAACCCATACACCCAAATAACACCACACCTAACCACCTAAACACATACACATATTTATATACTCTTCCGGGCGAGTGCTAACTGGAGGTATTCATGGAGGGGTTCGTATCTACCGAGGCCACAATAGTGGAGTTCTTGGGTTGTGATGTAGACAACCAGTTCACCGAATGCATGTTCAGGATTAGGTTCCCAATACCTGTCGAGCACTCCTTTCTCGCCGGTGTCCGGGAGGAAGTGGATGCCGTAATCAGCCTAGGGGGTGCGGCAGGGGTCTATTTCAGCGATGGCTCGAGGAACAACGGCAGCGTAGACTTCGGATACACCGTCATGGGGAGGGGCAAGGATAACCGGTGTTCTTGGTGTCGGTATTTCCGGAAGAAGCCGCGCTCACGAATCGAGCGAGACAATGGGGGATTCTCGCAGAAGAATTGCTGCCGGTTCGAGGACACCCCCTCCGACATCTACGACAGCTGATTAAATCCTCTTCAAGGATGCTTTTCGAGATTGGTTTTAATCGTATGTGCTTCTTCCAGTTTTTTCTGCAATTCAACTGATGGTGCAAGAATATTCTCAGATTCCGAGATCACTCTGTTAATCTTCCTCAGTGCGGAGTCACGCTTAAGGTTCATTATGTCCTCTCTTGCTTGATTGAAGAGTTTGATTATGCCGGCCTCGTTGAAAGTTTCATCACGTGCTTTCTCTGATGGTTTCTTAGAAGTTTTCTGTGATCGAAGAAAGGAAAGCCCTCTTTTTGTTATCCTGAGAGTATCGTCTGGCGTCAGAGAAAGATATTTCTGAGTATAAAGATTGTCAAAAAACCGTTGAATCGTTTCCACGCCTCCTAGATGCTCGCTGAGTACCCCTGTACAGTTCAGCTCGGATTTCCATTTTGCGTGCCTAAATGGTAGCTTCCCAGCTATTATAGCATGTGCGTCCTTTTGGGGTAGTTCTCTCTCAGAGGTAGCTATGACTTTGAGTAATATGACATCCATGTGGTCAACATTAATATCAAGAGGTATGTCCTTCACTCGTGCAATCTCCTCGTCCGTTGCATAGTTTTTATCAACTTCAATGGCTATGTCTGAGGTTAAGTCAATTTTTGTACAATGCGAGCATTGATTGCAGGCATCTGGAACCTCTATCTCTCCGAAGTACCTCAATATTTCCTTTTTGACACATCCACTTGTTCTGAGGGCTGTCATCAATGACTCGATTTTTATTTTATCATTTTCTAACATTTTTTGAAAGAGTCTTTCTAATGGTCTCGTGTCAAAATCGGCGATTTTTTTATTAAGAGTGATTAGAGACCTTCTCCTGACTTCTAAGAAATCGATGTAGCCCTCACACCTTAGCTGCTCAAGAGTATCCACAATCTTTCGATATGGGATTCTTAGCTGGTCCATGGCTTGTTCGACAGAAAGCCATTTTAGATACCCTCCATATTCAGGCATTATTAAGGACAATAGGGATTTCGCTTGTGGATTTTTCGCCGAAATATATTTCTCGAACTCTTGCTTTGGTTTTTTGTATCCAAGTTTGACACCATAGATGGCTCGATGCGATATTGTTATTGCGCCAGCCTCTTCTAACCGATGGAGGATGAGATTTGCAGGTATTTCTTTTACACCACATTTATCCATAATCTCTTTCCGGTACAGGAATAGATAGTCTTTCCCTCTCTCACGCAAGAAATCAAGGACATCATCTATCTTGGCCCTGGTAGGCCAGTCTAGCTGAATCAGCTCTTTCATTTTTGCTTCGTCTTTGTCAGAAAGGAGGATAATGCAATCTGCCCGAGGGATTGCTCTTCCGGCTCTTCCAATCTGCTGGTAATAGTCCTCTATCGATTTCGGCAGATTATAGTGGATGACGTTTCTGATGTCTCCCTTGTCGACACCCATACCGAAAGCGAGGGTTGCGACTATGATGTCGCATTTGCCCCCCATGAACGAGTCTTGGACCTTTAGTCTCTGGTCCTTTTTCATCTGACCGTGATAGAATTCATTTGGCAGCCCTTGCTTCTTGAGATAGTCAGAGAGACGTTCAGCGATTTTGGTTGTTCGGGTAAAAATGATTGTTGGACCCTCTAGTTTCTTCATGAGACTGGCAAGGAAAAGCTCTTTAATCGTTCCAGTCGGGAGCTCCTTTGTTGTGATGAATAACTCTTCTCTATTGAAACTTGATTTAATCACATGTGACTTGAGCCCCAGCTTAGCAGGTATGTCCTTTTCAACATCAACCGTTGCTGTTGCCGTCAGGGATAATGTGTTTGAGACCCCCAATTCATGTATTATCTCGCCTAATCGGAGGTAGTCGGGTCTGAAGCTATGCCCCCAAGTGGAGATGCAGTGGGCTTCATCGATGACGAATAGTGAAATCTCGACCTGTTTCAATAAGGCAATAATGTCCCTAAATACTAGAGTCTCGGGGGCAACTAGGAGTATCCTCAACTTTTTTTCCAAGCAATACTCTTTGATACGCTCCCGAGTATCGTCTGAAAGAGCTGAATTAATCATCCCCGATGGAATCCCATAACCAAAGAGCGCCTTCTCGACTTGATTCTGCATCAAGGATATCAATGGTGATACTACTACGGTCAAGCCTTTCTGAACAATCGCAGGCAATTGATAGCACAATGATTTCCCAGAGCCCGTCGGCATGATCGCCAGGGTATGGCCTTCCGTAGCTAGGACACGATTTATTACCTCCTCCTGCCTGTTTTTCCAACCATCGTATCCAAAGACTCCCTTGAGAACTGCTTCAGGCCGAGACCCAACGAATAATGAGTTGTCCCTAGCATTTTGCGCCAAAGATTGCAGGAGCTTTTTCTCGAACTCCTTATCTGCGGATTCCTCTCCCGCCCCCTCGAAAGAAGTCTCTTCAGAATCCAACGTTTATCCCCATAGAATAAATATAATACTGTTAAATATATCATCCTAGCGTTTTAGGATGTTGCACCTGCTAGGTAGTTGGGCGTCGAGCCCATCGCTGGGTTATCCAAACCCCTTACAAGTCCGTATTTCGAGGGGGAGGATAATGTAGTATACGCGCTGTTATCTTCCAAGTCCTTGGAGGAAGAAGATGAAAAAAGAATCCAAGGGTGAGAGGAACGCTGTTTCTTCCGAGTCCCAACCAGAAGAGGAACACGACATCTATGGCCGCGAGGAGCGTCTGGCTGACGAGTTTCGCAAGCTGGATGAGGCAGACATCCATCCCAGAAACAAGAAGCTGATTGAAGACTTCGTCAGCCACAAGGTCTTGGCTGAAGGCACCAAGGAGCAGACCCAGGTCCGCCACTACATCAAGATGCGGATGCTCGCTCACCTAGTTGACAAGCCCTTCGACGAGATGACTAGGGATGATGTCGAGATGCTTGTTGTGAAGATGAACCGCAAGACCATCAAGTGGGGTGCCACGGAGAAGCGGATGACCCACAACAAGCTCAAGCACTTCTACTTCATCCACGACGAGTTCAACATCGACGTCGACGAGCACATCCACGACCACAACCATTCCCGCGTCAACGACGACCTCGACGACCACCACCAGCACCTTGTCAGGGAGTACGACAACCTCCACAATCAGCGGTTCCTCTACTAC
>CAYUFO010000202.1:0-3604 GCA_964443985.1 uncultured archaeon
TGCACCTTAGCAAGAAAGACGCTGAGGTGGGCGAGAACAAAGTTCTCGCATCGACCTCGGCGCACATTTTCTTTTATTGTGTCAGTCTCTTCGCCCCGTTTGTCACTTTGTATTCTTTGTATGTGGTGCCTTTTTCACGCAGTCGGGTTGCGACGTCTTGTTTGTGTTCGCGGGTGGTGGCGAGGTAGAGTTGGAGTCCTGCCGCCGCTGTCCAGTAGACTGGTGTTCCTTGGGACCTCCACTCATCCACCCAACCACAGAGCATCTTCATCTCTTTCGTCAGCACTCCAACCCCCATATCCTCTGCCATTACATGAAATGTCCGTGCATCCTCCTGCATGACGGCGAGCAGGGGAGGGAGGTCGTCGTTTTTCAGGGAGGATAGAATTCGGGATGTCCTTTCTGCGATCTCTTGTTTTCGTTTCGGGAAGTGGGGGTGCTTCTGGATGGTTCGGTGGAAGAGGTCCGCTGGTTTTCGCTCGCCTTCAAAGGGGACAGCGTAGATGACGATATCTGCTAATTCCTCGGGGGAGGCGAGTCTTTTCGCTTTCAGATGGGGGGCGTCGTCGACGACGTATTCCGTCAGTCCGCCATAGATGCTTCGGAACACGGTCTCCGCGCCAAGATGGGCGACGGCAAGCTTCTCCTCCATGGAAAGACCCGTTCCCAAGAACGCATCGAGAGCAGTCACCAGCGCGGCAGCTCCCGAGTCGCTTGAGCCGGACTTGATATCGTGATTGTGAGAGGAAATCCGTAATCCTCCTTCATATCCTATTTTTCTCTTCATCTCGGAAACGATGCGATACATTCCCCTGGCACGGTGTTCTTCGATGGGGGCATCGTCGAGGAGGAGGAGGTCTTTGTGCGAGGAAGGGTTCTCCAACACCGTCGTCTCGGCGCGCACCGTTTCATCGAGGTCGGTCACGGCAAGGCCCAGCGAGTTGTGGCTCGACACCCGTTCCACGAAGGGTTCGCATATCCCCTCGGCAAACAGCAACGGCAGGCCGGGGTAGGCGACAGCGGTCACCGGTTCGCGCAGGCTCATATGCGAACCCTATTTTTATCCCTTCGCCTATATAGCTTTCCCATGAGGTTCAAGGCCGCCATCTTCGACGTCGACGGAACCCTCGTCGACCTCCTCGAAGACCACTGGTGGGCGTTCAACGAGATATGCGAGAAGCACTTCGACGCCGCCTGCCCGCTCGCCGACTTCAAGAAGGTCTACGGCCAGCCGTCGACCGAGATATTTTCCTACCTCTTCTCTGAAGCAGGCATCGACCCGGCGGGCAAGGACATTGCATCGCTGGCTGAAGAACGCCGCGAGATCTTTCGGGCGGGGCTCGGCGACGTACGGCCGCTTCCCGGCGTTTCCGACCTCATCGACGCCCTCGAAGAGGACGGCACCCCCATTGCGGTGGCCACGTCGAGCGAGCGGCGCAACGGCCACGCCATCGTCGAGGCAGCGGGCCTCGTCGACCGCTTCCCCGTCATGGTGACCCGCACCGACGTCGAACGCGGCAAACCCCACCCCGACCTCTTCCTCAAGGCCGCAGAGCTCCTCAAATCTCCAGCCGAGGACTGCGTCGTCTTCGAGGACTCCACCCACGGCGTCACGGCGGCCAAGGATGCGGGGGCGACGGTCGTCGCCGTCACCACGGGAAGCCACAGCGCGGACGAGCTCGCAGACCGCGGCGCCGACCTCGTCGTCGCAAGCCTCGCCGACTCCCAGGTCAAGGCCTTTCTCGGCCTCTAGGTCAGTTTTATAGCCGAAAACCAAATTGTAGGAAAGACATGGACATCAAAGCCGTCCTCGCCGACAAGGCCGCCCTCATCGAACCCGTCATGCGCGGCTACCTCGAAGTCGACGACGCCGAGATTCGCAAGATGCTCCTGCACACCTTCGAGGCGGGCGGCAAGCGGGTGCGGCCCTGTCTCGTCCTCCTCGCAGGCGAGGCCGTCGGAGGAGACCCGAAAAAGCTTTTGTCCGCGGCATCCTCAGTCGAGCTCCTGCACACATTCACCCTCGTCCACGACGACATCATGGACAAGGACCTCGGCCGACGCGGCCGCCCCACCGTCCACGCCCTCTGGGGCGAGGAACTCGCCATCGTCGTCGGCGACACCATCTACTCGTCGTCGTTCCAGGCGCTCCTTGACGCCCGGGACACAATCGAGGACCCCCTCAAAGTCCTCGACGCACTCGATGTGCTGACGCGGGCCAACGCCCAGCTCCAAGAGGGCCAGATACACGACGTCTTCTTCGAGCAGCGAAACGATGTCGCAGTCGAAGAATACGTCGAGATGGTCCGAAAGAAGACGGGCGTCCTCATGGAGGCCGCAGCCAAGGTCGGCGCCATCCTCGGCGGCGGGGCAGACGAGCAAGTCGACGCCCTCGCCAGCTACGGCCAAAACATCGGCATCGCCTTCCAGATACAAGACGACGTCCTCGACATGGTCGCCGACGAGCAAAAGCTCGGCAAGCCCGTGGGCTCCGACCTCAGGGAGGGAAAGCGGAGCATCGTCATCCTCCAGGCGCTAGCCGAAGCAGACGATGCCCAACGCAAAAAGATCCTCGCCGTCCTCGGCAAGGAGGACGAGGCATCCGACGAAGACGTGTCGGCAGTCATCGACCTCTTCGAGGAGATGGGCGCCATCGACCACGCCCGCGACTTCGCCCGCACCCTCGGCGAGCAGGCGAAGAAAGACCTCGCCGCCATCGAGGAGGGTCCCGCGAAGGACGCCCTGGGAGCCCTCGCCGACTTCATCATCAACCGCGACTACTAGCGATGAAGAAGACCAGACACCGAAAAGACGACCACCTGCGCATCTGCCTCACCAAGGCTGTCGAGGCGGGGTGCCCCGGCTTCCACCGCTTCCTGTTGGAGCACCGTGGGCTCCCCGAGCAGTCGCTTGCCGACATCGACTGTTCCACGTCGTTTCTCGGCAAGAGACTCGCCATCCCCCTCGTCATCGAAGCCATCACCGGTGGCACGTCCCAAGGGAAGCAGATCAACCGCGACCTCGCCGCCGCGGCCGCCGAATACGGCATCGCCATGGGGGTGGGCAGCCAGCGCGCTGCCATCGAAGACGAAAAGGTCGCCGAAACATTCCGGGTCCGCGACGTCGCCCCCGATACCTTTCTCATCGCCAACCTCGGCGCCGTCCAGCTCAACTACGGATACGGCATCGAGGAATGCCAGCGCGCCGTCGACATGATCGGGGCGGACGCCCTCGCATTGCACATCAATCCCGTCCAGGAAGCCGTCCAGCCCGAAGGCGACACGAACTTCACCTGCCTCACCAAAGCCATTAACCACGTTGCAAAGAAACTGAAGGTCCCCGTCATCGCCAAGGGCGTCGGCGCGGGCATCTCCTACGAGACCGCCAAGCGATTGAAGGTCGCCGCCTTCGACGTCGGCGGCGTCGGCGGCACGTCGTGGCCGCTCGTCGAAAGCTTCCGCGCCGACGAGCGCGGCAAGCGCCTCGGCGAGCTCTACGCGGGCTGGGGCATTCCCACCGCCGACAATATCGTCGAGCTCGCACCCCTGAAGAAGCCCCTCATCGCCTCGGGCGGCGTGCGAAGCGGCCTTGACGGCGCCAAGGC
>CAYUFO010000203.1:0-3603 GCA_964443985.1 uncultured archaeon
GCGATGTCGGTCAATAGGCGGTCGCCGACCATGGCCGTCTGTCCTGGCGCTGTCCTGGTCAGCGCGAGGGCGGCTTCGAAGGCCTCCCGTTTCGGCTTGCGGGCTTTGGTTTCGACGACGGGCAGGGGGAAGTGCTCCCTGAGCTCCCGCACCCTGGCAGCCGAGGGAGTGTTGCTGAGGATGACGCAGCCAAAGGCAGCCGAGAGTTCATCGACTTTGCCCTGAAGCCGTTCATCGATGCCTTTTCCGTGGTGTTCGCAGAGCGTGTTGTCGACGTCGAAGACGAGGGCGGTGATTCCTCTCTCCTTCAATTCCTCAACGGAGACCTCCCCTATTGAGGCCACCTTCATTGTCGGACGAAGCATCCGGGGTCGTGCATGCTGCAGGAAGAAGAGGGGATTCAGATACGACCAGAAGACGGAGCCGAACATGGCAATCACGTCAGCTCCCTGCTCAGGTAGTCGCAGCCGGCGAGGATGACGATGCCTGCAAGGAGGCTCACGAAGAACGATAGCGGCGGGTTTTCGGGGAACAAGAGGAGATCCAAAAGCCCCCACATCCCCCGCCAGAACATGACGACCGAGGCGCCGATGATGAGGGCGAAGAGGGTCTGATGGCTTTTCTCGAGTTTGGCGAAATGGCGGAACATCCTCGCTAATCCATTGATGCGAAAGGTTTTTTATATCGCAGGCACTCATATTCCTTCGCGCACCATGGCCTTTCATAAAAAAACAGTGTGTGGGGTGGGGATTGTTCTGATGGTCCTTCTCGTATCCCTGTCCTCAGTATCCGCCTTACGCCACAACTACGAGATGACGCTCGCCATCGAACCCGAAACCGGCCAGTTCTGTGCAGGCGACATCGTCACCTTCACGGCGACCGACGCGAAAAGCGGCGCCACGCTCGACGACGTCACCGTCAAGCTATATGTCGACGACGCGAAGGTCGCCACCCTCGAAACCGGCAACGACGGCAACGCCTCCCATCGATTGCTGTCTTCGGGCACCTACGAGCTCGACGCCTTCCGGCGCAACTACATGGACGTCGATTCGACCTTCAGGGTTGAGAACTGCACGCTTTTTGACAATGAAAGTTCCTCTGTGGACACGCTCCCACCGAAAAATCGCATAAACTCCTCAATCGGCGATAGTCGTGTGAATGCCTCCAATACCCCCGTCATCCCCTCAGAGCCCGGCGTCGTGGTAGATGCGGCCACTACCCCGACGACCTCCTCGACGCTCACGACCTCGCTGACCACCTCGATTGCCTTCACCACGATGACGACAATGCAGCCCCCCCCGTCTTCGACGCTCCCCCCCGCATCAACGCTTGCGCCCTCGTCACCGATGGTAGCACAAACAACCTTCTCCGAGGAGGAGTCACTCTTCGACATCGAGGAGCCGCGCATGCCCGTCCTCGTCTTCCTCATCCTCATCTTCTGCATCGGCGTCCTCCTCTTCCTCTACTTCGGCATCCTCCAAAGCCGCAGGGAGGAGCGCAAGTCAAAGCTCGGCGGCAGCATCCAGGACCTCCCAAGCAACCTGGCCAAGAAGGCGAAGTCAACGCTTAAAAAGAAATGAAAAATCCCCTGCTCCAAGTCGCCCTCGACTTCCAGGACCTCGACCGCGCCCTCAAGGTCGCAGCACAGACTCGGGACGCCGCCGACTGGATCGAAGCCGGCACCCCCCTCATCCACAGCGAGGGGCTCGAGGCGGTGCGAAGGCTCCGCGAGGCGTTCCCGAAAACCGTCATCGTCGCCGACGTCAAGATCATGGACGCGGGCCGCGCCGAGACTGAAGCCGCCATCAAGGCCGGCGCCTCCGTCGTCTCGGTCCTCGCGCTCGCCGCCGACAGCACCGTCTGCGAATGCGTCGACGCCGCCAAGAACCTCGGCGGCAAGGTCGTCTGCGACCTCATCGGCGCCGCCGACCCCGTCAATCGAGCCAAAGAAGTCGAGAAACTCGGCGTCGACTACGTCAGCATCCACGTCGCCATCGACGAACAGATGACGGCCGACCTCCCGTTTCACAAAGTAAAGGCAGTGGCTGCGGCCGTCAGGGTCCCCGTCGCACTCGCAGGCGGCGTCAACAGCGAAACAGCCGCCGACGCCGTCAAGGCCGGAGCATCCATCGTCGTCGTGGGCGGCGCCATCACCAAGGCCGAAGACCCCGCACAAGCCGCACAAGACATCAAGACGGCGATGTCATCCAAAAAAAAAGTCGCATCTAAGCATTTCAAGCGGTCAATCGACGTCCGCGCCATACTCGAAAAAGCATCCTCGGCGAACGTCTCAGACGCCATGCACCGGGCAGCGCCCCTCGAAGGAATCGTCGGCCTCACACCCGGCACAGGCATGGTCGGCCAAGCAGTCACGGTCCGGACCTACCCCGGCGACTGGGCAAAACCCGTCCAAGCCATCGACGAAGCAGGCGAAGGCGACATCGTCGTCGTCGACGCGGGCGGTGTTGGCCCCGCCGTCTGGGGCGAGCTCGCCACGACGAGCGCCATCCAGAAGAAGTTGGCGGGTGTCGTCGTCGACGGCGCCGTCCGCGACACCCAAGAGATTCTCGCACTCGGGCTTCCCGTCTACACCCGCCTTGTCACACCCCAGGCCGGCGAACCCCGGGGACTCGGCGAGATCGGCGTCCCCGTCACCTGCGGCGGCGTCCGCATCAAACCCGGCGACTGGATAAAAGCCGACGTCGACGGCGTCATCGTCGTCCCACAGGAAAAAGCCGTCGACATCGCCAACCGCGCCGCCGACATCCTCGAGCGCGAAAACCGCATCCGCGCCGAAATCACAAACGAAAAAAGCACCCTCAGCAAAGTCACCCACCTGCTCAAATGGGAGAAAAAATAACCCTCAATTGTATTCTCCTTCGATGATGCCCTGCGAAGTGCGTTCATAGAATTCATTGAGGTAGATGAGATAATACAAAGTTATTCGCACCCTAAAGTGCGAGCTTTGGGGTGTGGGGTGCATCGCTTCGCACACATCCGAGAACTTCAGCAGAAACACCTCGCCGTTCTGAATCGTTTCTGGATTGACGGTCGCGTTGCCGGCGCACACGTAACACCCTCCGGTTGCCGGATCGTTGCAGATGGCGTGCACCGACCACGGGCTTCTCAACATTTTTTCCTCATCCGAATCCTTGAACGTGACATTGATGCTGCAGTATGCCGAGCCGCAGCTCGGGTTGATAGCCGAGGGGTCGTCGCGGATGGCGAGGGCATCCGTTAACACGATTTGTTTGCCGCACATGTTGGAAAAGAGGACGGAAAATTCTTTGCCGTCCTCGCTCATCTCGGCGTTGGCGAGTAAGGGTTTGATGCAGCCGAAGCCGCTCGACGTATACTGTGAATCGCCCATATTGAAGATTCCCATATGCCACAACGCCACCCCCACGACCATGAGGGCCACGATGGCCCAGGCATGCGTCATAAGATATTCCATGGCGGCCTGTCCCCGACGCGCACCGACGATGGACCATTCGCATCGGTTCTGGGGCATTCGCGAGTTTCGTGGCTGTTCCATCTTGTTCCAGTTACCAATTATTTAATGTTCCATGAAAAGTGTTAACGGAACTGGTCTTCGTCCCCGGC
>CAYUFO010000204.1:0-3573 GCA_964443985.1 uncultured archaeon
CATGTCCATGAATTCGGCGAGGGTGTTAAGGTAGGTGCCCGTCATGATGTTGCAGACTTCCTTGATGGCGCTTTCCCCCATCTCGTCGATTTCCGTCGTGGTGCCTTCTGGTTGGCCCATGAGGCTGTCGACGAGCTGATAGGCGACGGCTTCGGGGAAGAGCTGGAGGACATTGCCTGTGGCGGCGCCTTCCAGGGTGAGGTGGACGCCTGCGACGAGGGCTTCGCGACCGCCGACGATGTCGGGGATCTCTTCGATGGGGGTGAATTTTACTTCGGGAACGACGATGTCGACTTTTTGGTTGAGCATCTTGGCAAGCGAGGTGGCGGCGTTTCCCATGGCCATGTTGCCCATCTCTCTGAGGGCGTCGTATTCGATGACGGTGTCGCCGAGGATGCCTGCGATATCGCTTTCGGTGATGATGCCTGTGGGATGGCCGTCTTCGAGGACGGGGAGCTTTCGGAATCCTCCTTTGCGGGCGACGTTATGGGCTTGGCTGAGGGTGAGGTCTGCGCTGATGGTGGTGACCGGCGAGCTCATCTCGGAGGAGACGGTGCAGGTAGTAGGGTCGTGGCCTTCGGCTATGAGCCGTATGTAGTCTTTTTCGGTGAGAATGCCTTCGATGGCGTCGTCTTCGATGACGAGCAGGGAACTGATGTTTTGGTCGGTCATCTGGGCGGCGGCGTCTTTGAGGTTTTTATCGCCTGCGATGGTGGTGATGCCTTTCCCCATGACGTCTTTGATTTTTTTCCAGATACCGATTTCTTCGAGGGCGCTGGTGAGGTCGACTTCGGCGATGATGCCTTTGAGGACGTCGCCTTCGGCAACGGGCAAAACGGTGTAGCCGTTCTCCTTCATTATCTTTCCGGCTTCGGCAAGCGACGTGGTGGGTGAGACGGTGGTGGCGGGGGCCGTCATGACGTCTTTGACGGTGGTCGATGCGGGGTCTCTGCCGGCGACGATGATGCATTCGACGAGGTCGTGCTCGGTTAGTATGCCTTGGATATGGTCGTTTTCTTCGACTATGATGGAGCTGATGCGGCGCTCGTGCATGCGGAGGGCGGCCTCGCTGATCTTCGCTGTCCCCTTGATGCTGACGACGTCAGCTATCATGTAGCGTTCGACGAGGAGGGTGGCGGTGTCCATATCTGGGTGTGTATTGGTTTTTTGGGTATTTTATTGGATGTCGGCGTGTTCTTGGTCGTGTAGGAGGGTTTCAAGCCGGCCGACGAGCTCATCGCTTTCGAAGGGCTTGGTGATGTAGCCTTTTACCCCTGCGAGCCTTTTCTTGTCTTTGACGAGGCTTTCGCTTCGTGCGGTAAGCATGACGACGGGGACGTCGCCGAATCCCTCGCGTTTGAGGTCTTCGATGGCATCCCAGCCGGTTTTGCCGGGCATCATGATGTCCATGAGGATGGCGTCGGGTTTTTGCATCCTCACCTGATCTAGACAGGCTTCGGCGTTCTCGGCGGAATCGACGTCATAGCCTTGTTCACCGAGTATGTTTTCGACCATTTTCCGAACGAAGATTTCGTCATCGACGACGAGTATCTTTTTTATTGGCATGATTTGGCCTCCTTTGGTGGTTTTTGGTAGATGCGTTCGCGTCCGTTTACGAGTTTAAATCTTTCCCGGGCGGGGCCTGTGAGCATTTCGGTTTTACCCATGACAAAGTAGCCGCCTGGGTTGAGGGTGTCATAGAATTGCTGGTAGAGGTGGTTTTTCATGTTCTGCTCGAAATAGATGACGACGTTGCGGCAGAGGATGAGGTCGACGTTGCGGTATTCGCTTTTTTGCGCGAAGAGGTCTCCGTGGTGGAATTCAACAAGTCGTTTGACTTGGTTGCATATCTGTAACGTGCCGTTGTCGCACTGCGTGAAATATCTTTTCTTGTATGATTCAGGCATCTCTTTAAATCTGTCAATCACATAGATTCCTTCTTTGGCTTCGTTGATGCAAGCGTCATCGATATCGGTGCCGTGGATTGAGAGCATGAATCCGTCGAGGTCGTTGCCGAGGAGCTCAAGCAGGAGGATGGCCACGGAATAGGCCTCCTCCCCGCCCGACGCTCCCGCACTCCACACGCGAATCATGCGGTGTCGATTTCCCCGTTTTTTCCCGATGATGTCGGGGAGTATATCGTTTTTCAATGCTTCGTACACGCTCATGTCGCGGAAGAAGCTGGTGACGTTGACGGTGACGTCGACGAGGAATTTCTGCAGTTCATCGGGGTCTTTTTTCAGGAGCGTTTGGTAGTCTGCAAAAGAGGTAGCGTTGACTCGGTTCATCCGAAACTGCAGCCGTCGCAAAAGGTATTTCTCGCGGTACTGGGTGAGGTCGAGCTGTCTTTTTTCATAGACGGTTTTTTTGATGTGTTCAAGGACGCGGCTATCCTCTTCGTTGAGTTCTTCGAACATGGTTATATCACCTTCTTTTCGCCTCCGACGCCGACGGTACGGATTTCATAGGCGCCGGTTTCGAGGTTGATTGTGACGGTGCGTCCCTTGTTGCCGCCGAGGTCTTCTGCGGCGATGCGGATGCCGAGCTCTTTGAGTTTTTCTTTGACGGCTTGCGCATTCTTTTCCCCTATGTTGATCATGCGTTTTTGGTGCGATGTTTGGAGGTTTGGGAACATGTCGGCTCCGCCCGCGATTTTCGCGGTGACTTCTTCTTTCTTGATGCCGTTGAGCCGCAGCTCCTTGACTAGCAGATCGATGCCTGTGTCGGCAAATTTGCCGAGATTGCTGGTTTGCTTGGCCGATGCGCTGTCGGGAAGCATGACGTGCAGTAAGCCCCCTCTCTTCCTATCGAGGTTGTAGAGGGCGACGCCGACACAGGAGCCGAGCCCCCGACTGGATAATAGGTCTGGGTGAGTCCCGATTTTGAATTCCCCCATACCCACCTGGTATTCCATGTCTCGTCTGCAGATTCGCTTACTGGATTTTCTTATCGATGGCCTGGAGTATGGCATTAAACGAGTCCTGGCCGAATAGGAAGAGGAGGTAGCCCTGAATCTGCAGCTGGCCGATGATGAAGGCGGTCTCGGATACCAGCATCTTGTCGAGGTAGTTGGAGGCTTCAAGCAGCGACGGGTCAAGGATGCCCTGAGCTGGCTCGACGGCGGGAATGGGCGAGTCGCTTTTCAATTCTATGTCGAGGAATTCGGAAAGCGAGTTGGTGTAAGCGCCGGCTAGGAGATTGCCGATTTCTGAGAACGTCGCCTGCGTCGCCTCGTCAAATGATTGGGTTGATCCCGGAGTCGTACCTTGGACGAGGTCGATGAGGTAGAGCGCTGTCTTTTCGGGGAAGATGAGGAGCATGTTGCCTGGAGCCGTCCCCGACACGTACATGAATACGCCCGCCGCCGTTGCTTGGGGGCCGCCAAGCTTGGCGTGCATCTCGGGCAGCGTATGGAACTGGACAGTGGGTATCGAGATGAAGACCCCTGTGTTGGGAGTCTTCACCATGTTTGAGAGGGCGGTGGCTGCGGCTCCTGCTCCTATGTTGACGGTTTCCTTTATCGCGTCTACCTGCAATTCGGTTAATGCTAATCCGGCCATTTTTAGTAGCTTT
>CAYUFO010000205.1:0-3564 GCA_964443985.1 uncultured archaeon
ATACCACTTGAGGGTGTCATTTAGACTCACCAAGTTATCTATGAGGCAACCAGCCCCATAGATTGACACCCTCAAAAAACAAGCATTTCTACAAAGCCAAAAAACACTATTCAGCGCCTTATTTTTCTGTTCGCCTTGGACAGGATATGCCAAAAGTACAGGTCCTAAAAAGGATATCCATGAACCAACACGTTCTTCGGTTGTGGTAGACGTCGAAGTAGTTGAAGGGCTGGTTGAGCTAGAAGTTGATGACGTGGATGTCGTCGATGAACGAGTAGTCGAAGAATTGCTTGCTGAGGTCGTCGAAGTGCGTGTAGATACCATTTCATGCACACTCTTTTACGCTTGTTTTTCCCAGTATAGTGCGAGATGGGCAAGATTGTTGAGCCGGACGTGCCGAAGGGGTTTAAGCGTAAGGGCGCCTTCTTGGTGCCTGAGGGATTGATATTGCCTGAGACGAAAGATGCTGGGGAGGATGCGCTACGGCATTTGAAGGCAGGGATTGCGGGGATTAGTTCTCCACGGTTTCGGCGTCTTGGAGAGGCCGATCAATCACGGGTAATCAACGGATTTTTAACGCATCCTCTTTTGCCGGGAGTGGCGGTTGACTCTCGGACGCTGATTGAAACAGCCAGGAATCTGGAGCCCCCTGTCCGCCTCGACGTAACCAAGTTGGTGTTGGAGAGCGCAGCCGGCGGAAAACTCGACACAGAAGGAGAGATTGCAACCATCGAGAAATCGCAGGGTAGATTGTCCTCTGAGGAGGTGAGTGCCCTGCTGGAAATAAACCGCGCCGTAGACCCCCGCCATCCCACGATGAAGCGGTTGATGGCGGCGGGCTTGGAGCTGATGAGTGATTTGACGCCCCGGGGACTCCACAGCCTGCGACACCTTGCATCCACGTCACCAGTCACCGCCCAAGAACGCATCGGGGCATTGCCCGGGGAATCGACCTTCGGCATGGAGTTGGAACTTCAAGTCCTCGCCGAGGGGCAACCAAATCCTCAATCAACCCAAAGACTCTTCTCTGACCTCCAACGACGGTTCCGGGAGGAACTGCCGGGATTCAGGGTCAAATGGGATGCTGACAACGTTGAAGTCACCACGCCCGACGGCGGGCTCAAAAACACGGCTGAAGACTGGAAACGGTTTGCGACGTTCATAGGCGCCGTACAGGAGGAAACCCGACCCCACGACATAACTTATGGCATGCACCTTCGCTCCGGGCTCCCCCACGACATCTCCGAGGCGAGAAAAGCCGTGACCTACACGGGCAAGGCGTTTGAATACTGGTTTCAACAACTTTCGCCCACCCCATCGCTTGGCAACGTCAGATTCCCCCAGAACGCATTATTCGGAGACGACGCTACAGAAAAAAGCGGAACCCATCTCTATCACAACCTGCAAGGCGGCAAACCAACCATCGCCTTCAACGGATTTGAGATGCCGCCGTTGAAGCAACCCGGTACCTTTGAACACCTGCAAACCCTCGTCGGCTTTTGTATGCACTTGTGCCACAGCGCATCCGCCCGGCCCCGAGACTTCACCGTCACCGGGGGCTGGCTGCCGGTATTCGAGGGAGGCGACGGCACCACCCCCGACCAACGCAACCATGCCCTCGCATCCGCCCTGGACCGCATCTACGGCGGCGACACCACGGGAAAACAACATTTTCTCACCCACCTGTCGCGAAGGGAAAAAAACAAGGCCTCCCCTAGCGAAAGCACCGACGTCTTCAGGCAGAAAGTCGGCTGGAAACCCACGCAAGACGGCACCGCCCAGCCAATACACGCCATCGAAGCCCACCTCAGAAACCTCAAGAACACCAGAGACCCGGAAAAAGTCGTCGAGAGCATGTTGGTACTCTCAGCAGCCGCAACAGCAAATCAGCAAGCCCCGGAAATTCTACAAGAGCTCATGTCGGTCAGCAAAGACAACCAAGACAACCCCCACATCCAAGAAGCGGTCGCGTATGCCCTCGCAGAAATCGGTTCGAGCAGGAGCCCCGCCGCACACGACGCCAGATTATTGTTGGAGCGACTTTGAGTAGTAGGACATACAAACAGAGAGAACAGTGGACTCTTCCCGTGTGTAGCTCAAATATTAAGATATTAGGTCACGGAAGAAGCTGATGAGATTCCACCCAGAATAACAGAAGGTAACCCCCCCACAGTTGGCGACCGATGCTTGTGGATAGATAAGGAAAAAAATCGCCAGCATAGTTGTTGAAAAAATTGCCACCCACCAATTCAGGATGATTCATTAACTACGAGCTATAAAAACCAGCCCTCACCAGAATAAGTGATTTTCGCTATGCTTCAAGCCATATAGTTTTCTAAGGACGCCTTGGACAGTATGTGCCACAAGTACAAGTCCTAACAAACTTACGTTTTGAGCCCGAGACCTGTACTGCAAATCTAAGCCCTTAGCACACTACATAAACCTGTTAGAGAGAACGGGAAGACAGAAACACAAATCAGATTATCTCTTCTTTGTTTGCATGTATAGTCGAGGACAATAATCTCTTACTTTAGTGATGGGATCTATGTCCTCGAATATATCGAATTGTATCCTGAACTAGGTTCTATTTTTTATGCAATTCGCTATATTTTTTTACATCCTCTTTTTTTGTGTGCCAGTTTCGCCCGATTTTGATGGCTTCTATCCTACCTTTTCTGGCGAGTAGGCTGAGGTATTCCTGGCTGTAGGGGGAGTCTTTCGCCGCCTGGGCAAGGGTGATGTATTCTGATCCCCTCGTGAAGGCGTCCAGGTAGAGGTCCAGGCTTCGTTCGACGTTTCGTCCTATGAAGTCAACGAAGGGTTTCAGGTCCCCTTTGTCTGCGTCCCTGAGTCTGTCGTAGTATTTTTTTCGGTCGACTTTTAGGACCAGAGTTATGGGGTAGCCGTGCCGCATGAGGTATAGGTTCATCAACAGCCTGGCGCATCTTCCGTTTCCGTCCGTGAATGGGTGAATTTCGGCAATCCTATAGTGGATGACTGCCGCCATCTCTATGACGTTGAGTTTTTCAGGGTTTTTGTTGAGGTAATCCACAAACTCCTTCATCATTCCTCTCACCTTCTCGTATCTTGGCGGACTTTTTATCGCCCCAAGTATCCTGACGTTGCAGTTCCTATATACGCCCGCTATTGATTCATCTATTCCTGTAAGGATGAGTCCGTGGATTTCCTTTATGACGTCTTCGTTTATCCTGGTCTTCTTTTTCACCCGTCCCTGGAGGAACTCGAAGGCTTTCTGGTGGTTGATTGCCTCAAAGTGCTCTCGAAGCGGCTTCCCCTTGATTGTTATGCCCTCCTCTATGACCAGTTGCGTTTCCCTGAGGGTGAGCGTGTTCCCCTCGATGGCGTTGGAGTTGTAGGCCAGCTCTATCGCGAACTGCCTGCGCAGTCTTTCCAGGGCTGACTTGGGCAGCGGCCTTTGAGCGTCAAGCTCCTTCTTTTTCCGGGAGATTCTTTTATCGGTGGCTTCGTCCAGATTCATGAGTACCTATAGTATCGGATAACTTAAAAATATCATTATCCGATACATAAGAGAAAAGAGTCAAA
>CAYUFO010000206.1:0-3541 GCA_964443985.1 uncultured archaeon
AGGCACTATCTCGACGGTGTAGACCTCGTCGACGAGCTCTGCGAGGACGGCGGCCTGATAGCCCGAGCCAGTGCCCACCTCCAATACCCTGTCGGTGGCCAGGGGTTCGACGTTCTCGGTCATCAACGCCACGATGTAGGGCTGGCTGATGGTCTGGCCGAATCCGATGGGGAGCGGGTGGTCCTCGTAGGCCGCTTCCCGCAGGTTCTCGGGAACGAACGCATGGCGGGGAACCCGCTTCATGGCGGCGGCGACGTCGGCGTCGGTGATGCCCCGGCCGACTATCTGGCGCTCCACCATGGTCTGCCGTATGGGCTGATAGGGATCGGTTTCGTTGACGGGGAGTTCGTGGGGGGCAGGCATCTCCAGAGGTATGTGCCGGGGAGTGTAGGCAAAGGAGGCGAGAGCGAGGACGACGAGCACGGCCGAGACGGGTGTGAGGACGCCCACGCCCCGCCGCCGGCGATGGTACAAGTAGCCGAATAGGCCGGCAATCAGCGCGACCTGGACGATGAAGACCAGGGCGTCGGCATCGCGGGCGAGCATCGAGACGGTGGCGGAATCCATGGCTAATCCACTAGTGGGGCTATCAGCATATAAGCGAGGGCGTAGCAGGCCCCGGCCGTGATGAGCACCGCATCGAATCCGAATTCGAGCGAAAGCAGCGCGGCGGCGATGCTCGCGACGACCGACGAGCAGGCGTTCACGGCCCACAGGAGCGGTATCGATTCGGGTGTTTTTTCGGCAGCTAGACCGAGTCCCAGAGGGAAGGGCATGCCCATGACAAAGCCTACGGGAATCAAGACAGCAGCGGCGAGAACGTAGGCCGCCGATGAGGGGAGGGCGAGGAGCGTGGATGTGAGGGGGGAGAAAGCATAGGCGAGCGCCCCAAGCGGAAGGACAAGGAGCATACGATGGCGATGCCGAGGGTCGAATCGAGGCAGGGCGAGGCTGCCGGCCCCTGCGGCAAGTAGCAACACGGTGACGACGAACGCGAAAGAGTAGAGCGGCCAGCCGAACGCAAGGGTGAGGGCCTGAATGAGGGCTACCTCAAGGAACATGAAAGCGAGGCCGATGGAAAGGAAGTAGGCGAGCAGACGCTTGCTGACGCGCGAGACGCCCCGCGTGCGGACGAATGCGAGCAACACGAGGAGGAGAGAAAGGATGACGGCCTCGACGAGGACGGCCACGGTGAGAAAGCCGCCCTCAAAGAGCGCCTGCGGCCTGCCCTCGACGCTTTCGGCGAAGTCGAGGAACCGCGTCCACTTCACGTAGTTGGAAGGGTAGGGGCGGTCATCTGTGACGGCTGACACGTCGAAGGCGTAGGCCTCGATCCGGGAGTCCGCGGTCCCGTTAGCGATGATGGCGTCAAGCAGGTCGATGGACACCTCGTCGACCGCGCCCGCTCGCTCTTCGGCTGTGGGATACAGAGGGGAGTAACCGCGCTCGGCCACAAAGGACGAGAGTGCTGTGCGTTCAGCTGCGGTCATCGGATTCCGCTTCACCACGAGGGTGTAGGTGACAGGCGAGCGGAACATCGCAAGGTGGTCTGCGGGGCGCTCAATACCCCTGCTGTCAAGTGCGGACCTCGCCAGCGCCGCCATGCGCAGGTGCTCGCGGGGGGGAAAGTGCAGCCAGCGGGTGACGACGAGCATGCCGTCTGGACTGAGGGCGCCGAGATATGATTCGAAGGCCTCCACGGTGAAACGATAGTCTTCCCCCGCACCAAAAACGCCCGCCGTGCTCGCCATGACGCTCTGGGTCGGCGAGAGGGCGACCACGTCGAACCTTTTATCTGTTTGACGCAGGAAACGCCGCTCGTTTTCGCTGACGATGTCGACAGCAGGTGTTCCTTCGTCGTATCCCTGCTTCTTGAAGGTCGTCACCAACACCTCGTTCTTGTCAATCGCGAGGGCGGTAGTTCCGTTGTGGCAGCGGGCGGCGTGCACGTCGACGCCGCCGGGGCCGACGAGCAGGATTCGGGGCAGACCCTTCATGTGATAGGCGACCGCCCCGGGAAGGTAGTCGGTGTACTCCCAGCCTCCCGGCTCACAGGAAGTGGAGGGCATGGCTCTGAGGTCGTCGCCGTCGACGGTCACGCCCCTCTGCGGCGGAAGGGTGCCGGTATACGCTAGGCTGAGGCCCGGGGCGTAGTGGATGCCCTCGCTTTCTATGACCTCGACGCGGGTGGCCGCATCCCAGCGGACCGCTGCAACGCGGGCGCCGGGATAGCTGAGCGCCCGGGAGAGGTCCTTGTAGGGCGACTCTGCGAGCTCCCACCACGCGGGGGGGACGAGGGCGAGTCCGAGCACGATGACGATGGCAATCGCGCCAAGGCTGCGGCGCGCATGGTGGTGCCCCCAGGCGAAGAGCGGTGCGGCCACGACGGCCATCGCGGCAAGCGGTGCGAGCGCCCGGCTGTCGGGAAACGAAGCCAGCAGGACGATTCCCAGGCCGGCACCGACGGCGGACCCCGCGAGATTGACACCGTAGATGCGGTAGACGTGGCAGGGGTAGCCTGCGAGCAGCGCTGCCACGACCACGCCGACGAAGAAGAACGCGACACCGAACACGACGTAGTATCCCATGAGGTAGAGCACCTCGTGCAGGCTCCATGCGAGCCGGACGGGATCCAGGGGAAAATCGTTGAGGGCGTAAAACCCGCTAAGCGAGAAGGCCGCAAACCCGAGGCTCGCCCATCCCGCCGCTTTGTCAGCCCACGCGCGGTCCCGGGAGGCCTTCATCGAAAGATATGTTCCCGCAGCCCCGATCCCGAGCATGGCGATGCTCACCACCATGAACGCGAGATGATGCCACAAGACGATGGAGAAGAACCGCGTCAACTGGACCTCGAACGCGAGCGACGCCGCCGACACCAAAAACAGCGCCGAAAGCGTCCGCCACCCGACTCCCCCCTCCATGGTTAGGGACTCAGGCGGACACCTTAAAAAAAAATCATCCTCTCCCGGAGGGAAAGGACTCCTGAATACATTAATCTCTTAGGATACGATACGATATCGATGTTAGTTGACCTCCACTTTCTCGCCGTCCACTTTGACTTTGTTGCCGGTCTTGATTTTTTCGATGTCGATTTGGTCGACAGCCGGGATGTCGCTTATGATGCAGCCGACGGCGACGATGGTCTCGGCTTCGCGGTTTATCATGGCCAGCGGCGCCTTGCCGTTTTTTGCGAGCTGGTAGATGGTGTAGGGGGCGACGGTGCTGCCCTTGCCGTAGGGGAAGACGAGGATCTTGCCGGCGATGCTTTCGCCTTCGAGCTTGTTGTCCTTGTCGGCGATGTTGCCGGTCTCGGGGTCGACGCCGCCGTAGAAGCTGATGGGGTCCTCTGATACGAGGGCTTCGCCCTCTGCCGTGCCCCGGTTGATGATGCGTCCCGTCAGTTCCATGTCCCGGTCACCGCCGTATCGATGCATTGTTCGATGCTGCCTATCTTGGTCGCCATCTTGTTCTTGCCACGGCTGTAAAAGCACGCCTTCGCGCTGGTCGTCACGACGTTGTCGAAGCGGCCCTTGAGGGGCGC
>CAYUFO010000207.1:0-3512 GCA_964443985.1 uncultured archaeon
GTTGTGGTCAGTACATAGAAGAAACCCACCTTAAAGGTGGGCCACCCAGGCCTATTCCGTTACCTATATTACGGTCAGTACATAGAAGAAACCCACCTTAAAGGTGGGCACCCAGGCGTTTTCCCCCCTCTCCTGGCCCGTCTGTCAATCAGACAGAAGCTCGCTCAGATCTTCGAGCTTCGATGCCATTGCCTTTTCATATTCATCATCTGTCACGCTTCCCACGGAGGGAAGCTTCTCAAGCCTTAGAATGCCACACAGGTAGTCTATTTCTATTGCTGCTTCGCTGAATCTCGATTCACCTTGATGGAAATACGACTCTGCCATGATCAAGTGAGCATCTTTGAAGTCAACAGTCGCCCGGTGACGGAAAGTATAGCTTGAGTCGACATAGATGACAGCAGCCGCGAAAGTCGCTGCTTTCGCATAGTCGGGCAAATCTCGATATATAACTGCCGAGCCCATGTCGGCGTCAAGAGACGCTGTTCCGTGAGACTTCGCTTCGTTAAACGCCCATATACCAGTTGAGAACTTGCCTTGATATGCATAGCACCAACCCTTGCCGATATAGGCCTCGGCATTCGTGCTGTCGTGAGTCAGGATATCGTCAAACCCTGACAAGGCGGTGGCGTAAGATCCTGCCGCGAATTGACCCCAAGCATCTGCGAGAGCTATTTCGATATCGAAAGCCGGCGGATTCGTTCCACCGTTTCCGCTACCGGAGGAGCATCCCGCGAACAAAAGCACGACAACGTAAAGGGAACATATTAGTGGGACATTATAGTCTCGGAACATTTTCAATCTCCTTCTATTTGAGCAGCACCATGCGACGTGTTTCCATGGTAGTGGCGGTTTTCAACTGGTAGACATATATGCCGGAGCTGCACTCCTCCCGATTATCGCTCATGCCATCCCAAATCAGTTTTGTAGTACCTGACTCTAAATGAGAGTCAACGAGCACCCTTACCCGCTGTCCAAGAATATTGTAGATTGCAAGCTTGGCAGGACCAGACGCAGGCATGTAGATTTCAATGGCTGTCGTAACATTGAACGGATTCGGATAATTCTGCGAGAGTCTAACATCCGGCAAAATGACGTCGGTTCGCAAGAGCTTCGGATTTGCCGAAAAACAGAGGCGGTATTCCCCAGGCCCAGGCAAATCGGCAACGAGTGCTCTGTCTGAGCCGGAAGCAATACTGACCAAGGAGTCAGAACGCAACGGGTCACTCTTGCAGAGAACAACGTAAGGATATATAGAAATGTCCCATGAGATTGAGGCGAGATCCACAATAACCTTCGCCGTAACACTCTCTGCCGACTTTACGCTCAAGATCGCGATCGCCGAGTCCCCGACCAAGATGTCGTGGTCGCTTTTCAATATCTCATCTTCTATGATGCTCCAACTTGTTTCGCTGCCTCCACGCAAATCGAGATTGAAAAGCCCAGATGGACTTTGACAGAAAGTCGACTTTCCGGGAGAAAGCGGCGTGGCGGCGAACTCCTTGCTCGAGCAACCGTCATTGCGGAAATAATCCTCTCCGCAGACCTGGAAGGTGTACAAGCCAGTTTTGCTCAGCCTCGTCTCCCAGAAATACGTCTCAGCAGATCGGTTAGAAAGCCGCATCATTACATCGGACGAGCTACCACTTGGTGTAGTTAATACGAAGTTAGCACTCGTGCTAAGGCTCTCAGTGGCAAAGGAGTAAATGTTGAGTTCTGTCGCCAGAACGGAATTCGGCATCAGGTTTATCTGGAACTCAGGAGGCGTCAAATCCGCAGCGGTGAACGATCGCGGCATCGTGCACTCAGTTCGACCATCCTTTGAATCTGCCGCGATCACCTTCCAATAGTACTTCGCACCTTCGACCACATCAGACATGTCAAATCCGCTTTGTTCGATATTCTGAACTTGAAAGTCCCAGTCGGAGGTATCGCCGATGGCATAGTATAAGCGGTAAGTTACGTTATCCCCAACATCGGGATCAACGGCCTCCTCCCATGTTAGAGATGCTGTGCTGGACCAAACTGTGTCTCCATCGTTGGGCAGAAGCAGCGAAAATGAAGATGGTGGTCGGTTGACGTCCAATACAGTAATCGAAATACTGGCCGAAGCGCTATCCTTTGAGTCACTCACTCCGAAAGTGACATCACTGTAGATACCTGCCTGCTCATAGGTCGGGGTCCATTCGAAGAACCCAGAATTAAACGATGATCCTTGGGGCAAATTGTGCGCACTCCAAAACAGCCCCTCGCCGTCTGGATCATTAGCAATAACGTGGAATGCAAGCCTCTCGGCTTCGTAGACGGTCTTGTCGCTAACAGGGACTATCACGGGCGCTCTATTTGGTGCTGGAAGATGCAAGAGTCCCCAGCCGTAAGTATTATCCGCGCCATAGTATCCGAGATCAATGCAATAGGTCTTGAAACTGTCGGCTACTGCAGGTGGATAGACGCCTTTCCAAGCCGAGAGGTACAAGGCTGCGCAACCGGCTATATGCGGGCAGGCTGCGGAAGTGCCTGTGAACTCTTTCGTCGAGAACCAGTCCTTCACGCTGACATGAGAAGGAGCGATCAGATCAGGCTTGATGCGGTTGTCCTCCGTTGGTCCCCGGGAGCTGTACGATGTCACAGTGTGAGGGGTCTGCCAGCTGCAGGCGCCAACGGTAAGAGAGTGAGGGGAATCACTGGGAATCGCCAGCGATACTGATGGTGACTTGTATTGGAGAGTGCTATACCCCGTGTAAAGGTGAAATGTCGGTGCGACGGTCGCATCGTATTTCCGTATCGTTAGATAGCAGTTGCCACTGAAATTCGCTTCATAGGTCAGATTTTCTGCCGGCTGCTGGAAACCATCTTGGCTATTGTATGAAAATGCAAGCAGAGCGTGGTCTGATGATCGGCGCAACTCAAGCTCATAGTCTTGATCTGAATAAGGGAAATCATCCCAACACAGATAGGCGGTTACAATCTCGCCATACACGACGCTTATTGTATTCCCCATATCATTGTAGGCGAAATCGTGATACCCATCTGAGTCGCTATCTACAAATACGCCCCGCCAGTGCCGCTCTGCGTGATTTCCAGCTGAATTGGCCCAAAGGACACCTGCTAGATTCAGCGAGGTTACGGCACCGCTTAAGTCGCTGGATCCGTCGGGCCAGCCAACAGCAAAATAGCCAATACTCGAAGAAACTACATCGAAGTCTTCATGTTTCATCCAGTCAACCGCATCCAAGAAGTCCAAAGTCGTCGAAACGGCCACAAGTGTAAGTTGAGCATCCGGAGCTATATCGTGAATTATCTGCGCACATGAAGTCCCGTGCGTAGAACCATTCTCGATAGGCGTGTAGAACGACTTCAATCCAACCTGACTTGGCAGTTCGGACCCCAAATACATGTCATAATCCTGAAACCCCCCGTCAATCACTGCAACCTTGATCCCTTGCCCCCTGAAGTTGCGTTCATGATAGATCGGCACCCCAAGTGTGTCGATACCTTCGCTGATAACCTCT
>CAYUFO010000208.1:0-1508 GCA_964443985.1 uncultured archaeon
ACATCGAAGACATCCACGACGCCCTCGTCCTCGGCCTCAAAGACTACGTCACCAAAAACGGGTTCTCCGACGCCGTCCTCGGCCTCTCCGGCGGCATCGATTCCGCCGTCACCTGCGCGCTCGCCGCCCGCGCCCTCGGAGCAGACCACGTCTCAGGCATCGCCATGCCCGGCCCCTACACGAGCCCCGAAAGCCTCACGGACGCCGAAACCCTCGCAGGCAACCTCGGCATCCACTACCACCTCATCCCCATCACCGACGTCATCGACGTCTACCGAAACACCCTCGCAGCCCACCTCAACGACCTCTCCACGGGCGGAGCCGAAGAAAACCTCCAAGCCCGCATCCGAGCCAACATCCTCATGGCCCACGCCAACACCCACAACGCCCTCAGCCTCGCCACCGGCAACAAATCAGAACTCGCCGTCGGCTACACCACCCTCTACGGCGACCTCGCCGGCGCCTTCGCCCCCCTCGTCGACGTCGCCAAGACCCGCGTCTACGAGCTCGCAGCCCACATCAACGCCAACGCAACACCACACCCCATACCCGCCCACACCCTCACCCGCCCGCCGTCGGCGGAACTGCGCCCCGACCAAGTGGACACCGACAGCCTCCCCCCCTACGAGGACCTCGACCGCCTGCTCGCCGCCGTCATCGAGGACAACCGAAGCCGACGGCAACTCGTCGACGACGGATTCGCCCCCGACATCGTCTGCGACATCCTCGCACGCATCCAAAAAAACGAATTCAAACGACACCAGGCACCCCCCGGCCCCAAGATAACCTATCGCGCATTCGGCATCGGACGCCGCATGCCAATCACCTGCCACCCCCGGACACTGAAGGGATAGCTAGTCCCTTTTATGTGTTCTCTCCCAATCAGTTTAGTGCACTCCATGAACCGCCTTCAACTCCTTGTCATACTCCTCATCGTCTGGGCAGCCCCCACGACCCACGCAGACGACCACATCTTCACCCAAGTCTGGCAGTACCCAACCGACGGCGACGCCGTCGACGTCGCCATGGCAGACCTCGACGGCGACGGTCTCGGGGAAATCGTCGTCGGCGCCGTCTACACGAGCCGCATACCCTACGGCAAATCCGCGACCGTCACCGCCCTTGACAGCACAGGCAGCGAACGCTGGGCCTACCGCATCCCCGGCGACCTCTTCCACCTCGAATCCGCCCCCGAGACGGGCATCCTCCTCGCCGGCGCCCAGAGCATGGGATACGCCATCACCGGAGCCGGCGGCACCAAGTGGAAATACTTCAACACCGGCGCCGACATGATAACGCTCGTCGAGGTCGACTATACAGGCGACGGCAGCATCGAATACCTCGCCGGCTCCTCGTCCGGCCTGCGGGGAAGCCGGCTTTTGCGCATCTCGCCTGACGGCAAGCCCCGCGGCTACTTCCGCCTCGACCACCGCGACGCACCCCACCGCATCGTCGCCGCCGACCTCGACGGCGACGGAGCCAAGGAGATAGTCGTCGGCGCCATCTCC
>CAYUFO010000208.1:1608-3508 GCA_964443985.1 uncultured archaeon
CGCCGCCGACCTCGACGGCGACGGAGCCAAGGAGATAGTCGTCGGCGCCATCTCCGGCGCCGCCAACAGCCTCAAACAGTCCTTCGAACGGCTCCCCCAGACCGCTGCAGGCATCTACGTCTACGACCGCGACGACGGCATGCAGTGGCGCCTGCCCCGCGACTCTGCCACCACGTTCCTCGCGGCACGCGACGTCGACGGCGACGGCACCATAGAAATCATCGCGGGCGGACAGGGCTGGCTCGCCTGCCTGGCCCCCGACGGCACCGTCGAATGGGAGCAAGACGTCGCCGGCTCCGTCAACGACGCCGCCATCGCCGACCTCGACGGCGACGGCGCCCCCGAGGTCGTGGCCGCCGCAGACCACGTCTATGCGCTGCACGGCAACGGCACCCTGTATTGGCGCAGCCAGAGATACATCAACATACGGGGCGTCGTCGCAGCCGACGTCACAGGCGACCACCGGCCGGAAGTCATCGCCGCCTACGACAAGCTGCGCATCCTGTCTTCCGAAGGCGACGTCCTCGACACCCTGGAGCAATTCGGCGACCTCACCGACATCGCCGCAGGCGACCTCGAAGGGGACGGATTCGCCGACATCGCCCTCGCAAGCGAGAACGACTACGTCTACGTGCTCGAATCAAAGACCGGCGCCCAGTCGCTCGAGGCCGACGGCTACTACCGAACCGCCATCGAGCGCTTCAACGAGGGGAACTATTCAGGAGCCACAGAATACGTGGACAAAGCACTCGCCCTCTATGCCTCCCTCGGCGACCAAGAGGGCCAAACCCGAACCCTCGCCCTCATCGACCGCATCGAAAACGTCCGCGAAGGAAACCGCCGCTACCAGGAAGCTGCCGACGCATTCAACAACGGATTCTTCCAAGCGGCCGCAGACACGAGCCGTGAAGCCCACGCCGCCTACCAAGCCGCCGACTACGGCGCCGGTACCGCATCGGCTGCCCGCCTGTACAATACGTCGGCGACATACCTGCTAGCCTACGGCGCCCTAGAATATGCCCAAAACTATTCTGATGCGGGCCAGCACCCAGAAGCGCTCACCATGGCCAGCCGGGCAGCAGAGTATTTCGCGGCCGTCGGGGAAGCCGACCACGCCGAGCGGGCACAGACGCTCGCCCGCACCGCCGACACCACCATCGCCGCGCAAAACATCTTCGAGGACGCCCGCGACTTCTTCGCCGACGGCGACCTCGTCAACGCCCGGGGACGGGCGCTCAAATCCCTCGAACTCTACCAGCAGGTCGGCGACGACCGGGGCGCCAACGAGTCGGCAGACCTCCTTGAAAGGATCGAGACCCTGGAGGGGGGCGGCAGCATCCTCAGCCTTCCCGCCATCTCCGGCACCACCGTCCTCGTCGTCGCCGTCTTCGGCCTGCTCCTCCTCGTCGGCGCGGGCGTCGTCGGCGTCGGCGCCCTCGTCTTGCGGCGCAGGCGGGGCAAGGGAGGATTCGGCGGCATCGCGTACACGAAGAAGAAGCACCGGCCCAAAAGGAAAAAGCATTTAAGCTCGCTCAATCCATAAGCAACACACCAAGGGAGGGTATCCATGGCCAAGAAGACATCCTCGAAGAAGGCGACGAAATCCGCGAAGAAACCCATGAACTCCAGGAAACTGACCGCCGCGCAAAAGGAGGAGCGCGCCGCCGTCCGCGAGCTCTCCAAGGAACAGGACCTCGAATCCCGCGTCCTCGACGAGGACCTCTCAAAGCAGTGGCACCGCATCGACAAGGACGACGAAGACCGCGAACCGGCCGGCAGGAAGAACCCCAAGGCATTCTACTCGCACTTCGTCATGCGCTGCCAGGAGTGCAAGGAGGAGTTCGACCACGGCGAGGAGAGCCGCCACCCCGCCGACCAGCTCATCTGCCCCTCCTGCAAC
>CAYUFO010000209.1:0-3498 GCA_964443985.1 uncultured archaeon
AAGTAGATTGATGTGGGGTCTTTTTTGTATTCGGTGGTGAACCAGTCGATGGTCTTTTTCAAGCCTTCGTTGATGCGTGTCTTCGGTTCCCAGCCGAGGAGTTTTTTGGCTTTGCCGTTGTCGCAGTACATGCGCCAGACTTCGGCGGGGCGGTAGGGGATGGCGCCGGGCTGGGCTTTGACGGGGTCGCCCATGTGGGTGAAGACTTTTTCGACGATGTCTCGCATGCTGTATTCTTCGCCGCAGCCGAGGTTGATGACTTCGCCGACGGCCTTCTTTGACTGCGCGGCTTTAATGAATCCGTCGACGAGGTCGTCGACGAAATTGAATTCGCGAGTTTGTGTGCCTTCGGTCATGGCGAAGTCCCGTCCTTTCAGGGCGCTGACGATGGCTTCGGGGATGATGCGGTTGGGGCTCTGCAGCGGGCCGTAGGCGTTGAAGGGCCTGAGCATGACGACGGGGTAGCTGTAGGATTCGTGGTAGAGGCGGGCGAAGTTCTCGCCTGCGTATTTTGAGATGGAATACGGCGACACCGGCGTCACCTGCATGTCTTCGGTGAAGGGGACGGGGCAGTTGCCGTAAATCTCGCTGGTGCCGGTGTGGATGAAGGTGTCGAAGTCGACGCCTTCGAGGGCGTGGAGCATGTTGACGGTGCCCTGGATGTTGGTTTGGACTGCCTCGTCTGCGTGCTCGAAGCTCCGGCCGACGTGGGTGTAGGCGCCAAGGTGGAAGACGACGTCGGGGTCGGCGCGCCTGACCTGGGCTTGGAGCGTCTTGAAGTCGCGGAGATTGGCTTCAAGGATGGTCAGCTCGCCCCAGATGTCTGCGAGCCGGGGGGTCTTGAGCGTCGACACGTAGCGTTCGACGGCGTAGACGTCGGCGTTTTCATTGATGAGCCTTCTGACGAGGTGGCTGCCGATGAATCCGCTTGCGCCCGTCACGAGCGTCTTCACGCCTTCCAAGCCTGCCATTGCGCGGTTCCCTCTGATACGTAGCTATTTAGCGTTTCGTAGTCTTTATATGTGTCCATGGACGCCCAGAAGCCCTGGTGCCGGTAGGCGTGGAGCTTATCTTCTGCCACAAGGTGGGGCAAGACCTCGGTTTCGAGCACCCGTCCCTGCCAGTCGGAAAAGACGTCGGCGTCGAAGACGAAGAAGCCGCCGTTTATCCACTTGTCACCGACTATCGGCTTTTCTCGAAACGAGCTCACGTGTCCATCGTCTTCTACGTCGAGGACGGCATAGAGCGTCGGCATGGGCACGACCGTGACCGTCGCGGGCGCGGCATGGCCCTCGTGGAACCGCTGCAATCGCGCGATGTCGATGTCGGCGACCCCGTCGGCGTAGGTCGCAAAGAAGGCGTCGCCGCAGATGACGTCGCGGACCCCCTCGATGCGCTCGCCGGTGAGCGCGTCATCGCCCGTGTCGACGAACTCGATCGTTGCGCCGAGCTCCTTTTCCTGTTTGGAGAAGTAGTCCTCGATGACGTCGCCGAGGTAGCCGAGCGACAACACGAACTCCGAGACGCCGTGGTGCAGGTAGATGCGCATGACGTGCTCGAGGATGGGCATGCCGCCCACAGGCATCATGGGCTTGGGCACTTCGTCTGAAGCCGGCCTGAGCCGGACGCCCTTGCCGCCGCAGAGGATGACTGCCTGCATCATCGATCAATCAGTGATTCGTAGAGCTCCTTGAGCTTTCTCGCCTCAGTGGCACTATTGAATTCAGACGCTATATATCCTCTGGCCGCCTTTCCCATGCTCGTTCGCAGCGTGGCGTCGCCCGCGAGCCGGCCCATGGCCGCCGACAGCCCCGCCACATCGCGTTCTGCCACCAATAACCCCGTTTCTCCATCGAGGACCACTTCGGGGATGCCCGCATGCCGGCTGCTCACCGAGGGCAGGGCCATGGCGCCCGCCTCCATGAGGGTGACCGGCGTCCCCTCCCGGTTGCCGTCTGCCGCCGTCACGCTGGGCAGGACGTAGACGTCTGCGGTGGCGAGCTCGCCGAGGATGACCCCTCGCGGGTCGGCGGCCGCGTAGTTGTTGATGAATGAGACGTGTTCCTCAAGGCCGAGCCGCCGCACCCAGCCCACCAAATCCCCTCTCAGAGGCCCGTCGCCCACCAACCGCAACCGCGCCATTGGATAGTCCCCGACGACGTCGGCGAAGGCGGCGATGGCGTAGCGCAACCCCTTCTTCTCCTCAAAGCGCGCCACCGACACGAACGAGACCTCCCCCCGATCGGGACGCTCTGGCGGGCTGAACCGGTCCGGGTCGACGCCCACATGGATGACGTGGATTTTTTCGTTTGGACACCCCAGCGCGATGAGGTCTTTTTTCATGTCCTCGCTTAACGCCGTGAACGCCTCTCCGCGCCTAAATAGCTCCTGATACACGCCGGGATTCCGGTTCGGCGTTCGCGAGACGTCGTAGCCATAAAACGACGTCACCAGCGGCAGGCCAAGCATATCTTTCACGCGCAGGCAGTAGACGCCGTCGGGGCCGAAGTGGGCATGGACGATGAAGGGATGGATGCCTGCCTTCCCGACGCAGCCGACGACGGCGTCGGCGAGGAACCGGCGCTTGATGCTTTGAGAGATTCGCCCCGGGAACCATCGGGGATGCGGATAGCAGACTGCGATGTCGTGCGCAAGAGACGGAGGACGCATGCGGCCCCTCGCCCCCGGCGATACGACCAGTGATGCCACGTCGATTCCGTGCAGTGCCTCGCAGCGCTCCTTAAGGAACACCGCTCTACGCGGTTCCCCGGCCGTGGGGAACGCCCGCGACACCTGCACGACTGAAACCGAATCCGCCACCTTGACACATAAATGCGGCTGCGTCTTAATTAATCTAAAGCCATGGCCTCAAAGCATCGCTTTCCCGTGCTTCTCATCCGCGTGCTCGATGCGCTGTTCCGCCCCCTTTCGCCCAAAAATAGAGCGGCCTCCTCCGCCGCCGAGGGCGACTCCTATGCACTGTGGGAATATCACGACTCGCAGCGCGTTCACGGCTACGTCAAGGATAAGGTTCCCGTCCAGGGGGAAACGCTCCTCGACCTCGGCTGCGGCCTTGGCGGCCGCGCCGTCTACTACGCCAGCCAGGGCGCTGCGGCTGTTGTCGGCGTCGATAGGGACGTCGCCTACCTGAAAGAGGCGACAGCATTCAGCCACGCCCACGATGTCGGCGACCGCGTCCGCTTCGTCGCCGCCGATGCCGCATATCTCCCATTCAAGGAGGCGTCCGTCTCCCGCGTCATGGCCCACAGCGTCTTCGAACACCTCGACGATCCTGCCGGTGTCTTGGCAGAGTCGCACCGGGCGATTGGCTCTCATGGGAGGCTCTGTGTCAACTTCCCCCCCTACCTGCAGCCCTACGGCGCCCACCTCTACCGCCACCTATCCTTCCCCTGGCCGCAGGTCCTCTTCTCAGAGGACGCCCTCGCCGCCTACTTCACCGAGAAGACCGGCTCCGCCGACAAACTGGCCGCAGTCAAC
>CAYUFO010000210.1:0-3481 GCA_964443985.1 uncultured archaeon
TGCGAAGTTAATCATGACGTCGGCTTCGGGGTGCTTCTTGTAGGCTATCTTGCAGTTGGGCCGGATGGGGATGAGGATTTCCTCGTCGCCCCAGAAGGCCTTGTGGGTGGATGCCCTGCCGGGGTCGACGATGCAGGCCACGGATGGTTTCTTCCGTCCGCAGATGTAGTCGTAGTCTATCATGCGCTGGACGGCCTTGACCTGGCGGCCGAAGATGATGGCCTGGGTGTCCTTTGAGAAGAGCTCGTAGGTGGGGGGGTTCTTCTTTTTCATCTTTTTCCTCCGAGCGCAAGCGAGACGACGCGCGTCATGTGCGTCTCCGGTCCGTAGACCTCGATGGGGATGCCGATGGATTCGCCGAGCTCCCGCATGAGGGTGAGGCCTTCGCGGTAGTTGGGGCCGCCGCGGCGCACCAATACCTTGACCTTGTGCGCTCGCAGTTTTTCCTGGTAGTCGGCGAGGGCTCGGATGATGCCCTTGAAGGTCTTGGCGACGTCGGTGAAGTTGGCGATGCCGCCGCCGATGATGAGGAACTTCCCTTTGGGGTGTTTTTTCCGTGTCATGAGGTCGAGGATGGTCTTGGCATACTGGTAGGTGTGCTCTTCGCTCGGGTTGCCCGAGTACTCGCCGTAGTTGGCGAGCTCCTTGCCGTAGCCGAGGTCGCCGACGGTGTCGGCGTAGATGACGCTGGCGCCGCCGCCTGCCACCATCGTCCACACCCTGCCCTCGGGGTTGAGGACGGTGAGCTTGAGGCTCGCGCCCGTCTTCTCGTCGAGGTCGGCGATATACTGCTCCTCGGCTCCGATGCTGTAGCCCCAGGGCGGGGGGAACTCGACGCCGTTCCAGTTGGCGACGTTCTCGAAGGCGGCGGTGTCGTCGAGCTTGGCGGCGAGGTCGAGGGGCTTGATTTTGCCCCCGGCGATGACGAGGGGGTTTATCTCGAGGTAGACGAAGCCGGCGCTGGCGTAGACGTTGTAGATGGCCTTGATGAAGCCTTCGAGGAGCTTGTTGCGCTTGTGGTGGTCGAGGAATCCGCTTTTGCGTTCGGGTATGCCCGAAAGCAGCGGCTTGACGGTGATGCGGCTGTGGTCGTGGCTGGTTTTCACGGGGACGGTGATTCGTTTGGCCTTGGCTTCGACGTCGCCGACGTCGACGCCGCCCTGGTGGTAAAAGAGTATCTCGTCGGCCTCGCGGCGGCTTCGGATGGCGAGGTAGTATTCGTCCTCCCTTTCGTGGGGGATGTAGGGCTCGACGAGGAAGTAGTCGAGGGTGTCAGACACCCCTTCGACGGTATGCTTCTTCCCTCGTCGCGTTTTTATCCATGCCTTGGCGTCCTTCCAGCAGGCGTCCAGGAGGATGAGATTGGCCTTGCCGCGGCGCTTGATAAGCTGGTCTGGCTTGGCGACGAGACGCTCCTTCGTCAGCCAAGCGTGCTGCTTGGGGAGCTTGTCGAGGTCGGTGTCCGGCCTCACCTGGACGTAGCGGTCGACGACCGAGATGCCCTTGTCTGCGAAGCCGGCAAGCAGCCGGGCGATCATGCGCTTGCCGTCGTATTCGCGGATGGGTCGCTGGGCCATGGGGGTCACGCCTCCAGCGTGGCCGCGAGGCGGTCGGCGACGGCATCGATGAACTCCTCGGTGGACGCCGGCTTTCCGGCCTTCGAGGTCGTGATGCGGGCGAGGTCGCCGGTCATGACGCCCGATTCGATGCATTCGATTACGGAGGCCTCGAGCTTCTCGGCGAAGTCGACGACGTCGGGCGTCTCGTCGAGCTCGCCGCGCTTGGCGAGGGCGCCCGTCCAGGCGAAGATGCTTGCCGTCGAGTTCGTCGACGTCGGCTCTCCCTTCTGGTGCTTGTAGTAGTGGCGCTGGACGGTGCCGTGGGCGGCCTCGAATTCGTAGACGCCTGCTGGCGATACGAGGACGGATGTCATGAGGCCGAGGCTGCCGAAGCCGGATGCGAGCATGTCGCTCATGACGTCTCCGTCGTAGTTCATGCAGGCCCACAGGATGCCGCCCTCGTGGCGCATGATGCGGGCGGCGATGTCGTCGATGAGGGTGTAGAAGTACTCGACACCGGCCTCCTCCAATTCCTTTTGGTGCTTGTCGACTTCCTTCTGGAAGGTGTCGCGGAAGAAGGCGTGGTACGTCTTGCTGATGGTGTCCTTGGTGGCGAACCAGAGGTCTATTCTCTCGTCGATGGCGTAGTTGATGCAGGCCTGGGCGAAGCTACGAATCGAGCCCTCGGTGTTGTGGATGCCCTGGATGACGCCGGCTCCCTCGAAGTCGTGGATGCGTTCGCGCGTTTCTGTCCCGTCGGCGGCGGTGTAGACGAGCTCGCCTTTGCCGGGGCCGGGAATCCGTATCTCTGCGTTCTTGTAGACGTCGCCGTAGGCGTGGCGGCCGATGACGATGGGCTTCTTCCAGCTTCGGACCATGGGGGGGATGTTTTCGACAACGATCGGTTTTCGAAAGACGGTGCCGTCGAGGATGGCGCGGATGGTGCCGTTGGGGCTCTTCCACTGCTCCTTGAGGCCGTATTCCTCCACGCGGTCGGCGTTGGGGGTGATGGTGGCGCACTTGACGCCGACGCCATGCTTGCGGATGGCTTCGGCGGCGTCGTGGGTGACCTGGTCGTCGGTCTCGTCTCGGTGAGCGAGGCCGAGGTCATAGTATTCGAGCTCGATGTCGAGGTGGGGGGCGATGAGCTTGTCTTTGATCATCTGCCAGATGATGCGGGTCATCTCGTCGCCGTCGAGTTCGACGACGGGGGTCTTCACGCGTATCTTTTCTGCCATCATGGGTCCTCGTGTGGGCGTATTATGTGGTCTGTCTCGTTAGAGGTTCTGTTTAGCATGGTTGAGCATGCCGCCGGCGCGGATGATGTCCTTGTCGTGGTCGGAGAGCGTGTGGGTGACGGATATCTCCGTCCCCTTCGTCTTGTTCTTGACGACGAGGTCGGCGTCGAGCTCGGAGACGTCTATCTCGAGTGCGTCGCCTTCCTCGATGCCGTCGTAGTCTTTGGGGTCGGCGAAGGTGAGGGGGGCGATGCCGAAGTTGACGAGGTTGGCGAGGTGGATGCGGGCGAAGCTTTTTGCGATGACGGCTTTGACGCCGAGGTGCATGGGGCAGAGGGCGGCGTGCTCGCGGCTCGAGCCCTGGCCGTAGTTGTCGCCTGCGACGACGAAGCCTCCGCCTTTTGCCTTGGCCTTGTCGTGGAAGTCGGGGTCGATTTGCTCGAAGACGTGTTTGGCGTATTCGGGGGCGTTGCTTCGAAGGGGCAGGTATCTGCCTGCGGGCATGATGTGGTCGGTGGTGATGTCGTGGCCGACTTTGATGAGCACGTCTCCTGTCAGGGTTTCGGGGAGTGGTTCTTTTTCGGGCAACGGTGCGATGTTGGGGCCGCGGACTATTTTCACGTTTGAACTGTCCGTTGGGGGGGCGATGATGACGCTGTCATCGATGTGATACGTCGTTGGTTC
>CAYUFO010000211.1:0-3471 GCA_964443985.1 uncultured archaeon
CCCATACGCGTCGACGAGGATGCCCCCCATCATGTAGTGGGCAGCAGGCGTCACAGGCAAGAGGTCGTTGTGCGGAGCCAAACCCTGTTCCGCGCACAGCTGGGCGACGGTCGGGAACCGCTGTGCGAAGGCCTTTTCCTCAAAGGCTCGCGCGTCGAGGAACACGTCGCGACCTTGGGCCATCTCCTCCCAGATGCCCCGGGCGACGACGTCGCGGGTGGATAGCTCTCCCTGGTGCGTCTTCTCGCTGAGGAATCGCTTGCCGTCCCCGTTGACGATGAAGGCGCCCTCACCCCGCAGACTCTCGGTGAGTAGCGGGAGTTGGGCCTCTTTGACGGGGACCCGGAGGGCCGTGGGGTGGAACTGGACGAAGGCCATGTCGCGCAGGGGGAGCCCCGCCCGGTAGCCGATGCCGAGGCCGTCGCCTACGGCCCCGCGATAGTTGGTAGTGTACTGGTAGGCTTGGCCGCCGCCGCCGCAGGCGAGCACGAAGGCGCCGGCTTCGAGCAGGGTGGGGGTGTCGTTCTCGTCGAGGAACCGCAGCCCCCTGCAGCGTCCCCCCTCGACGACGAGGTCGAGGGCGAAGGCGCGCTCAAGCGTTTGCGGCGCGAGCTCCTCGACCTTACGCATCAGGGTCTTCGTTATCTCTTCCCCGGTCTCGTCGGCGTGGTGGATGACCCGGGCCTGGCTGTGGGCGCCTTCCCTGCCGAGGTCGAGCTTGCCGGCGACGGCGTCGAAGTCGCAGCCGAGCTCGATGAGGGTCCTGATCTCGGCGGGAGCCTCCTTGACGAGGATCTCCACCATCTTTGGGATGCAGAGCCCGGCTCCGGACAGGAGCGTGTCCTGGTAGTGGGCGCGTATGTCGCCGCGTCCGGCGATGGCTGCGGCGACGCCCCCTTGGGCGTACCAGCTGTCCCCGAGGCCGAGGTCGTCCTTGGTGGCAAGCACGAGGGCGCCGTCGTTGTTTGCGAGGACCTCGATGGCGGTGCGAAGGCCCGCGACCCCTGAGCCGATGACGGCCACGTCGCATTCCAGACGTTCCCATGAGATGTTTTGGTATAGGGGGGAGACGTCGCATCCCAGCTCCAAGCTCTCGTGGTGGTCTGCCATGGTCGATGACTACATATTGCCACAGGCAAATAAAAGGGGTGGCTGACACCCCCCCATCTCTCCCTCCTATTGGTCGGTTTTCATCGAGCACCTTTTCCTACCATGGCCTCAACCCTTCCCCCGAACCGGCAACCTACTACCTAACTAGGCTCGCCCCCTCCACCCCTCCCATGCGAAACCCCACACACACCCTCTCCCCCTGGCGCCCTCCCCCCCGACCAGCAGACCCGTCGTCGGCAAAGAACCACCAGAATACTCGAAGTGACCCCCCCAGCCCGGCGACACCCAACCGAGCCACCACAACCCCCCCCGAAAGCCGAGCGTTTATAAAGCCGGCACCACAATAATAACACCAAAACCATTCATGGAAGGGGTGGAAACACACAATGAGCAAGCGACTCTCCGAACTCTACGGCATGGACCTCTACACACTCAAAGCCAACTACATCGGCAAAGTAGAAGACGTCATCCTCAACCTCGAAAAAGGCGAGATCATGCGCCTCTCACTACGACCCTTCAAGGGCGGCCAGCTCCCAAGCGACGAGGTCAAACGCATTCTCCAGGCCGAAAGCATCGGCTACGACGAGGTCAGCGAAGTCGGCGACATCATCCTCGTCGAGAAAGGACCAAGCCAACCCCAAAAATAGGATGGCCATGGGGCTCCACACAGCCCCCCACTCATGGCTCTCACACGCATAGGCGTCATCGCCAGCCCCCACCTGACCGACGCCCGCTTCTCACGCGACGGGCTCATCCTCCTCGAAAGCAACCATTCCATAGTCTACGACCCCCTCGCCGCCCGAACCCTCTCCAAAAAAGCCACCGACATCGCCTCCTTCGATGTCGATGCCGCCGTCGTCTTCGGCGGCGACGGCACGCTCCTGCACGCCGTCCACCAGCTCCCCGACCCCACGACACCGCTTCTTGGCGTCAACACCGGCAGCGTCGGCTTCCTCAGCGAAACGACCCCCTCAGAATTCACCCACGCCTGCCAGCTCCTCCTCGACGAAGCCTACACCCTCGAAGACCGCACCAAGCTCGCCATCGACGGCGCACCACACGACGCCCTCAACGAAGTCGCCATCCACCCCCAGGGCCGCCCCACACTCCTGCAGTTCGACGTCGCCGTCAACGACACCCCCACCCTCCTTTTCGCCGCCGACGGCCTGCTCGTCACCACACCCACCGGGTCAACCGCCCACGCGCTCTCCGCCGGCGGTCCCGTCATCGACCCCGCAGCACCGGTCCTCGCCGTCGTCCCCCTCAACCCCTTTCGCAGGCAGCAGTCCCCCGTCGTCGTGCCCGACAACTTTACGCTCACCGTCACGTCACTGACAAAAAACACCCCAATCGCCCTCTATACCGATGGCCACCTCGAGTTCTCCCCCGCACCCGACACACCCATCACCATCGAAAAGTCGACGACACCCGCCCGCTTCATCCGCCTCGCGCGGACGAGCAAAACATGAACGAGAAAGAGCGCGACAAGGCGTACGCCGCCATGCTCGCAGAAGACGGCGCAGCCGCCGACCTCACCACCGCATTCACCCCGCAACGCCCCGCCACCGCCCGCATCATCAGCCGGCAGGAAGGCATCCTCGCAGGCATCGAGGAAGTGCGCGCCCTTTTCGTTTACGGAGGCATCGCCGTCACCCCGGCGGCCGAAGACGGCACCGCCATCACGAAAAACCAAACCGTCCTCGAGGCCGAAGGAGACAATCACACCCTCCTGTCCTACGAGCGCACCGCCCTCAACCTCATCGCCCGCATGAGCGGCATCGCCACCCTCACCCGCCGCTACGCCGAAGCCGCAAAAAAAGCGAACCCCGACGTCACCGTCGCTGCAACCCGCAAGACGACCCCCCTCTTTCGGGCCTTCGAAAAGCGCGCCGTCGAAATCGGCGGCGGCCACCCCCACCGATTCAATCTCACCGACGAGATACTCATCAAGGACAACCATCTCGCATTCTTCCCAGGCGTCGCGGACGCCGTCACAGCAGCCCGGCAAAGACACCCCCGCCAATGCATCGAAATCGAGGTCACCTCCACCGAAGACGCCCTCGCCGCCGCCTGCGCCGGCGCCGACACCCTCCTCCTCGACAACTTCACCCCCAAAGGCATAGCGTCGACCCTCGCCGCACTCAACGCCCACGCCCTCCGCGACGCCGTCGTCTGCGAGGCCTCGGGAGGCATCACCCTCGAAAACATACAAGCGTACGCCGCCACCGGCGTCGACGTCATCTCCGTGGGCGCCCTCACCCACTCCGCCCCCGCTCTCGACTTCAGCATGCAGGTGGCCCCCAGACCATGACCGACGCCATCCTCGTCGAGACCACCACAGACTCGAAGGAGCGAGCACAC
>CAYUFO010000212.1:0-3465 GCA_964443985.1 uncultured archaeon
GACGGGGCCGCCGGTGCGGGCGCGCTTGGATTTCTGGACCTCGTCGAAGGCCCGCCATTCGGGGCCGGTGTCGAAGAGGCTCTCTTCGAGGACGAGACCGCAGTCCTTGCAGATGATCTCGCCGTGCTTGTAGTCGGTGATGAGGTTAGCAGAGCCGCAGTCAGGGCAGGTGACGGCCTGCGGGTCGTCTCCTATCTTCGGGGCGGCGGCGGGCCTTTGGGGGGCAGGCGTGTGCTGGGGTGCGGGCCGGGGCTGGCGGCCGGCAGATGCTGAAGGCGGTGGGGAAGACGCGGAGCGCGTGGGCGGGGCCGGATTCTTGGCCGTGCTGTTGGGAGGCTTGGCAAAGGATGTTGGGGAGGATGTTTTCCTTGAGGCGGTTTTCTTTGAAGAGGAGGGCGTCTTTTTTGCCGCGCTCGTTTTCTTGGCTTTCTTGGCGGTTTTTTTGACGGTCTTTTTTAGGGTGACCTTCGTTTTGGGTTTCTTCCTTGCGGGGGATTTTTTTGTCTTCTTCAATGACTTCTTGGCCGACGACGCTCTAGCGGTCTTTTTTGTGGCAGACTTTTTGGCTGCCTTCTTTTTTGGTGTTTTTTTTGTAAAGGCCATGATGGGTTTCCTCTGAGGATTATGCAAACGTGAGGGTGTCACCGACAAACGCCTGTTTCGGCGTGTTCTTCCTTTTTTCTTTTTGGAGCGCGACGACGAGAAACGGTTCGGTGACAGACCCTATGACATCGACGATGCGGCCCCGTGCGTGCCGATGCTTTTGAAAGGATATGTGGGCACCCAGGTCTCGTTGGGCGAGGCTGGCGTCGGTGAGTGCCTCATGGGGTGCGCCACCGGTGATTCGTTGGCGATACTCCGGGGACGTTTCCGCTACGAGTTCGTGGCCGATGGCTGATGTGATGATGCCGATATCCAAAGATGACACCTCCCTAGGCTAGCTAATATATAAACACTACAGTATAAAAAGGATACTACAAAACTGTCATGGTAGGAACATGGAAACCCTCGAAAAGCTGTGCCTGGCCCATGGCGTGTCCGGCGCCGAGACCGACGTCGCGCGCATCATGGTCGAATCGCTGAAAAAGAGCTGCGGGAAAGCCGAAATCGACGAATTCGGCAACGTCATCGCACGAAAAGGAACCGGAAAGAAACGCGTCATGCTCGCCGCCCACATGGACGAGATCGGCCTCATGGTCAAGCACGTCACCAAGGAGGGCTTTCTCCACTTCATCAAGATAGGCGGCATCGACGACAACCTGCTGCTCGGCCAGCGCGTCGTGGTCAAGGGGGAGAAGGGGGATGTCGCGGGCGTCATCGGCGCCAAGCCCATCCACCTCAAGAAACCAGAGGACCGCAAGAAGCTCACCAAATACGACGACATGTTCATCGACATCGGCGCAAAAGACGACAAGGACGCGGCCAAGCGCGTGGCCGTCGGCGACGTCGTCGGCTTCCCCCCCACCTTCGGCCGCATGACGGGCGACTTCTACTACGGCAAGGCCCTCGACAACCGGCTCGGCTGCGCCGTGCTTCTTTGCGTCATGGAGAAGCTCCCGGGGAATCTCCGCTGCGAAGTCGTCGCCGTCGGCACCGTCCAAGAGGAAGTGGGCTTGAAGGGCGCCCGCATCGCGGCCTTCGGCCTCGAGCCCGACCTCGCCTTCGTCATCGACTCCACGGTGGCGGGCGGCATGCCCGGCGTCAAGGACCAAGAGACCAATCTCCGGCTCGGCAAGGGACCCGCCATCACCCTCACCGAGGCGAGCGGACGGGGCCTCATCACCCACCCCGCCGTCAAGAAGATGCTCGTCGCGGCGGCCAAGAAGGAGAGGATACCCTACCAAATCGACGTCGTCGAGGGAGGCATGACCGACGGCGCCGTCATAAGCCTCACCCGCCAGGGCATCCCCACGGGTGCCGTGTCGGTGCCCGCCCGCTACATCCACAGCCCCGCGGGCGTCTACAGCAAACGGGACGTCGATGCGGCCGTCAAGCTCATCGTCGCCGCCATCAAGGAGATACGATGAAGTATCCGTTGGACGCCCTCGGGTTCGAGGGATGGGGTCACCGAGAATTTCCCGCAGAACGGCTGAAGAGCCGCACTGACACCTTATACGAACGGGAGCGCAACCATTGCGTCGACCTGTGCGACAGCCAGCATACCCGCGGACGGTTTTTTAAGTCGGCGCTGCGATTCAGTCTCTAGACGATGACGGGGAGGACGGCGGTCGTCGCGCTCGCCGCGCTGCTGCTCATGGGGTCAGGCTGCCTGCAAGAGGAGCCGGGCCTCTCCCCGTCGACGTCTTCAACCATCGGAGCACTTCCCGACCCGTTCTTAGAGGCTGGCTCGGATGAGGGGGCAGCAACCTCCGAGGAAACCGGCATGCCGGAGAGAAACCATCCTCCCATGACGTCGACGACCCCGATGGCTGAGACCTCGCTTTCCACGACGCTTGCCGCGCCCGACCCAGACACCTGCGCACACCATTGCTGGAAGCAGGGATACGAGGACGGCGTCTGCCGGCTTTCGGGCAGGCACTGCAACGACGCTGTCGGGGAAGTATACGACGCCCGCGGGAACCGCTGGTGCCGGCTCGAGCAGCGCGGCCAGAAGGCCCTCGACTCCTGCTGCTGCGTGAGAGCGAAACCATGATAGCCGAATTCAGCATCGTCCCGCTCGGAGAAGGCCACCGCTTCGGCGCCGTCGTCGCCGAGTCACTCGCCATCGTCGAGAAGTCCGGACTCGACTACCGGTTGACGGCCATGGGCACCATCCTCGAGGGGGACTGGGACGAGGTGTTCGCCGTCATCAGGGAGTGCCATGAGAACATCCGGGGGAAAAGCGCCAGGGTGGCGACGAGGATATCGATAGACGACCGCGTCGGGGCGAGGGGACAGCTCGCAGCCAAGGTCAAATCGGTGGAAGACCACATCGGCCATGAGCTGAGAACATAGGGGCGGCCTCAGCTGAGCACGACGACCTCCCTGACAGACGCCAACGCCAAAAGGTCGTCGATGAGCTTCCTCGGGACGGGCTGCTCGGTCACCACCGTCATCTTGGCGCCGGCGAAGACGGGGTCGTTGGTGGTGAGCTGGCGGATGGCGATGCCCGCCTGCGTGACGACCCGGCTGACGTCGGCGACGATGCCCTTGGACGCCGCATCCTCGGGGATGATCTCTATGGCGCCGAACCCCAAAGGCTTTGCGATGTCGCGCAGGGAGACGATGGACTCAAGATGCGTGAATATGCCCGCAAGGCGCGCGTCGGCGAGGACGCTGTCGACGGCCTGCCCCACGATGCGGCGGTCGCAGCCGACGGCGCGGGCGACGCCCGCATGGGGGACCTCGACCTGTCCCGCATAGACCTTGCCATCCGCGCCGACGCGCAGGCCGTGGGCGAGCAGATACTCGGCGACGCGCCGCTGGCCGCGCCGACCCCGAAAGGATTCCTCGAGCCCGAACATG
>CAYUFO010000213.1:0-3457 GCA_964443985.1 uncultured archaeon
CCGACCCCGCCCCCGTCCCCCCCACCCGAAGGCCCCGCCGCCGAAGCCCCCCACAAGGGGCCCGCACCCCAGCAGGGCCCCGCATTCCCCAAAGGACGCGGTCCCGCAACGCCGAGGGGTCCAGCAGGGCCTGCCCAGCCTTCGTCCCCCGCCCCCCCCACGCCGCCCGAGCCCGCGCCCGAAGCCGGGGAAATAAAGAAGCCCGAGCAGACCCCCGCCAAGGAATCCGACCCCCCAGAAGAAAAGACGCGCGAGGAACTGGAATCCGACTTCAAAAAGCGCGAGGACTCCTTCCGTCAGCGCATCGAGGAGGAGCACCGCCACCGCGAGGAAGAGCTTCGCACCAAGCTCCAGGAGGAATTCGGTCAACGGGAAGCCGCCCTCAAACAGCAGATAGCCGACCAGAACCGGCAACTCGAAGAGGAAGCCAGGCGGCGGGAGGAAACCTTCGCAAAAAAGGTCCAGGAAGAGGACGAAGCCACGAAGAAGCGCCTCAAGGACGAGTTCTCCCATCACGAGGAGGAACTCAAAAGGCAGGCCGAGGAAAAGCGAAAAGAGCTCGAGCAGTCAGCGCAGCGCCAGCTCGAAACCGAGCTGCAGAAGCGCGAGAAGGCCCTCAAGGACCAGATGGACGCCGAACGCGAGCGCGTGGCTGCCCAGGCTCGCGAGCGCGAGCAGGACTTCAAGAAGCGCGAAGAGGAACTCGTGCAGCGGGCGGCCGAGGAGCGCGAGCGCTATGAGCGCGAGGCCGAGGAGCGCGCCGAGGAGCTCGCCCAATCGCTGAAAAAGACCTCGGCAGAAGAGGAACGGAAAAAGCTCCAAGAGGAATTCCAAAAGCGGGAGGAGCAGCTCAAGCAAGCGCAGGCAGAACGCGAGCAGCGACTTCAAAAGGAGGCCCAAGCCCGCCTCGAGGAGGCGTTCAAGAAACGCGAAGAGGAGCAAAAACGCCTTCTCGCCGACCAGCAGCGCCGCCTCGAGGAGGAAGCGGCCCGCCGCGAAGAAGAGTTCAGCAAGCGCGAGGAAGCGTTCAAGAAGCGCGAAAAGGAACTCGCCGAGCAGGCCGCCGACCAGCGTCGCCGCCTCGAGGAGGAGTTCCAGAAACGCCAGGAAACCCTCCAAAAGCAACTGCACGAGGAACGCACCGCCAGAAAGCGCCAAAAGGAAGAGCTTGAAAAAAAGGAATCCGAGCGCCAACGACGCCGAAAAGAGGAAGAGCGACTCGGCGAAAAAATCCGCGAGGAGCGCGAACGACTCACCGACCTCAAAGCCCGGCTCGAAGACGACCGGGCCGCCGAGGAAGAGTTGAAAAAACAGCACGAAAGCCACCAGAAGCTCATCGCCGAACTCGGCAAGACCCTCGACGCGCTCGGAAGCGAGAAGGAGTCGCTCGCCGAGGAACGGGACCGCCTCAAAAAGGAGGCTGCCGACCTCGGCCGCAGAAGGGGCGCGCTCGAAAAGCAGCGCGACAGCCAGGGGGTGAACCGCGAGAAGCTCGAAAAAAAGCGGAAGGCGGCCGAGGAGAAGAAGCGCGAACTCGAGGCCAGGCTCACCGACAACGCGCGTCGCCAGGGCGCCATCGAGGCCGACCTGAAAAGGAACATTCAAGACATCGACGAGCTCGCCGAGAAGCTCGCCGAGTTGGAAGCCCAGGCGACGACGGTCCACGGGGAGCTCGCCGACATAGAAGGGCAGGTCGACGAGCTCGGCGCCCGCAAAAAAACGCTATCTACAAAGCTCTCCCAACACACCTCTCGCTTCAGCCGCCTCACCCATAAGAGGCAGCGGCTCGCCGAGAAACGCGCCCATTTCTCCTCGAAGCTCGACGCCCTCTCCCAGGGAAGACAACACCTGCAGTCCCATGAGTCGGCGAGTCCCGAGATTCGGCGGATGCTCGACCTCATCGACGAGGAGGCCATTTCGGCCGAGCAGACGGCGCTCGAGCGGGCGCTCGGCAAGATAGACGGCCTGGTCGAGGACGCACAAAAGCACATCGCAACTATCTCCTCGCAGGAAGAATCCCTCAACATCGAGCTCCAAGACGTGTCGGATTCCATCAAGCGGCTCAGCGAGAAGCAGGCCGCAGACCAGCAGCAGCTCGCCATACTCGAGCGGGTCCAGCGGGAAGCCCGGCAAAAGAAGGCACAGCTGGAAAAAGCCAAATCAGAATCCGAGTCGGCGCTGGCCGGCATCAACCAGAAGAGCCAGGAGCTCGAACGGGAGGAGAAGGAGCTCCAGGACGAACAAGATGCGCTGGAATCGGCGCTCGCCGAGGAGAAGGGGCGGGGCAGCGACTATGCGAAGAAGCTCGCCGAACTCACCGAGGGCATTCACGCCGACGGCCACCGGCTCGCAGAGACCGCGGCGCGCCTTGCCCAGATAGCCGAGGAGGAGGCCGCCGCATCGGGGCGGCTATCTGAGGTCCGCGAGAAGGAGTCTCACTTCCAGGATGAGCTCGCCAGCCTCACGCGCGACGAGGAGTCCCTTGCGGGCCAGCTCGCCGACGTCGAACGGACCCTCCAAGAGGACGTGAAGCGGCAGTCTGGCGATTAGTCGGGTGCCCTGCCCTCAGAAGCGGCGTCCTTGCTCAGGCGCCGAAGGGTCGCCACGAGCGCCTCGATGAGCTCCTCGTTGATGGGGAAGCCGATGCCCCGCTGGTAGCGGCGGTCCCCCTTGGGGGTGTAGTACCCCTTGGCGATGTTGATGAATTCCGAGTCCTCGGACAGGATGCGCTTGCGGGTGACTTCCAAAAACTTGTTTCGACCGTAGTCGACGTGCTCGACAGCGACTGTCTCGTACTCCATGAGCGTCACGGGGGATAGGCGATTTCGACGTTTTATATACTGCAGACAAGTTAATTAATAAGCCACTATGAATGCCCCCGCTCGTCGCAAGGCGCAGGCTTCCCTCGAATACATGGTCATGCTCGCATTGTCGCTTGCCGTCTTTTCCGCCATCCTCTACGTGTCGACGACGCTGCTACAGGGTTCGCAGACCCAAATCGGCATCGACGCTGCCGCCCGCGCCGTCGTGCAGGTCAAGGAGGCCTCCGACTTCATCTACGTGCACGGGCATCCGAGCAAGACCCAGGTGAACGTTTACGTGCCCCCCAACATCGAAGACGTCTACATAGGCAACAAGACTATACAGTTCCGGGTCTCGGTGGGCCGGTCGTATACGGACGTCTACGCCATCGCCAAGGGCAACATCACCTCGGAGGTGTGTCCTAACGCAGAGCAGTGCATGGCCACCAACGAGGGGTACTATCTCCTCAACGTCGAATCAGTAGACGATGCGACTCCCTCCCTTTATGCCGTCGACATATCTCTCGTATAATGCCTCCCACCATGAATCGACGCGGCCAAGTCAGCATCGAGTTCCTCATCGTCGCCTCCGTCATCCTGCTCCTCTTCGTCATCATGGGCTACGTCATCAACCAGAAGATGCGCCAGGCCTACGA
>CAYUFO010000214.1:0-3451 GCA_964443985.1 uncultured archaeon
TATCTAATCCGATTCGCTCCCCTAGCTTTCGTCCCTCATCGTCGAGCCCGTTCCAGCGAGGCGCCTTCGCCACCGGCGGTCTTCCCAAGATTATAGCATTTCACCGCTACCTGGGGAATACCCCTCGCCCTTCCCGGCTCCAAGCCTCGCAGTATCCTCTGCACGTCCACCGGTTAAGCCGGGGGATTTCACAGAGGACTGACGAGGCAGACTACGAACGCTCTAAGCCCAATAAAAGCGACTACCACTCGAGCTGCTGGTGTTACCGCGGAGGCTGGCACCAGTCTTGACCAGCCCTTATTCCTGGAGCTTTTTACACGCCAGAAAAGCAGACCTTGTAGGCCCGCACTTGGGGTCCCCTCGTCACGCTTTCGCGCATTGCGAAGTTTTCGCGCCTGCTGCGTTCCGTAGAACCTGGATCTTTGTCTCAGTATCCATCTCCCGGCTCCCACTCTCATGGCCGGTACGGATTGCGGGCATGGGAGGCCGTTACCCACCCATCTACCTAATCCGCCGCAGACTCATCCTTGGGCGAAGTTCGTTTGGGCAACGGACATTCCAGTGCTCGTTGCCTATCGGGTATTGTCCTCAGTTTCCCGAGGTTATCCCCGTCCCAAGGGCAGATTGTCCACGTGTTACTGAGCTGTGTGCCAGGAGTGCAAGCACTCCTTGGACGTGCATGGCTTAATCGAACCCCAAAAGAGGTAGTCTCCAGCAGGATCAACTGGAGTTATCGTACGTATCGCGTGTGGAATCGACAGATTCGCTTTACACACAGGTTTAGCCTTTTAGGCATTCAACGTATCCATCACGTCTTCCGACACTTCTGGGAAGACCCTCATGTTGCGCGTCGCGGCGGGCCCCTTATAAGCCTCCCGTGACAGCAGACTAATACTTATGCTTTCAAGCTTTAAAAACGCGTCGAAGTTGCCTTCGCGCGGGAGAAGCCTGTCCACCCCAAAAAAACTGGGCCGTGGACGAGCAGACCACCTGAAGCAACAGAATACTACGGCAGACAGATATATAAATAAAAAGAGCGAACGCTTTCGCCAGAACGCGCCTTTTTATTATCCGACCCCCAAAGTGTATTCCTCAAACCGGCATGGTCGGGATAGGGTAGCCTGGTCCATCCTGGGAGACTGTGGATCTCCTGACGCGGATTCGAATTCCGCTCCCGACCCACCCTTTTTCTTTAAAAAGAAAAAGCGTGGACGGAAAAAGAAATACTGTTCTCTGATTCAAAAGACGCGGATTCGAACGGCGACATCAAATGATGTCGACGCGTTAAACGACGAAGTCGTTTACACGTTCCGCTCCCGACCCACCCTTTTTCTTTCCCCTTTAGAATTTAAAGAGAGGATAGTGGTGGGGGGATTCGCGGGTATTTTTATTGTGTTGGATGCATATAGATGCAGGTATTCTTGTTTTCGAGGATTGAGGTGATGTGAATGGTTGATCCAGTGACGTATGTGAACGCGGCAGTCCTCGTTTTGATGGTGTATGTACCGAAGCTCGTGTTGGCTGTTATTGTGCTTTTGGTCGGATTGAAGGTTATCGGCATGTTTGGCAGGTCATTGACTCAGAGCATGGAGAAACGCGAGGTCGATGCGTCGCTTCGCCCGTTTCTTTCGAGTCTGGCGACGACTCTAGTGAAGGTATTGCTCGTCATCAGCGTCGCCTCGATGATTGGCATCGAGATGACCTCGTTTGTTGCCGTCATCGCTGCGGCAGGCCTCGCCGTGGGACTCGCCCTCCAAGGCAGCCTTGCGAATTTTGCGGGTGGGGTGTTGCTTTTGATTTTTAAGCCGATTCACGTCGGCGACGTGGTCGAGGCCCAGGGCATCGCCGGGAAGGTCCAAGAGATTCAGATTTTTGCGACGGCGATAACGACCTTCGACAACAAGACGGTGGTCATCCCCAACGGCGTATTGTCGAACGGGGTTATCACCAACTATTCGACGCAACCCACGAGGCGTGTCGACTTGGTCTTCGGCATCTCCTATGACGACGACTTTTCGAAGGCGAAGGAGATACTTGCAGGTTTGGCGAGAAAGGACGAGCGGGTGCTCGGCGACCCCGCCCCCAACATCCGGGTGTCGGAGCTCGCCGACAGCTCGGTCAATCTCATCTACCGCGTGTGGGTGAACTCGGACGACTACTGGGATGTCTACTTTGATGCTGTCGAGGGCGCGAAGAAGGCCTTCGACGATGCGGGTATTTCGATTCCCTACCCGCAGATGGACATCCACATGAGCAAAGAGTAGGGGGTGAATGATGAGGAGCTCAGGTTAGGCGCTCCCATCTCCTCTCTTTTTTTCTAGTCGTTTAAGGCGTGTCAAGATGGCGCCTTGGTTTTCGAGGAGCTTTCGTTGTATGGGGTTGATGCGGCCGATGATCTCGGCCTCTTTCTGGTAGACGTGGAAGGTCTTGAGCTCGAGGTAGCCCAAAAGGAAGATGACGGCGACGCTGGCTGCGAGTATGATGACGAACCAGTGGCGCCCCCCGAGGAACTCGAAGTAGGCGTATTCCTTCATGCTGGTGATGGTGACAAAGACCATCATGAGGAAGGTGAGGTAGCCCACCCATGCGCGGCCGCGGTCGAAGACGATTTTAGCCTTGACCCAGAAGTCGTCGGTCATGGATGGCTATTTGGCGGCGGCGTTTTTATACCTTCCCCACACATAGTCATCCGGGGTGTTGTCCCGTGCAACCGTATGTCATCTATAATTCTGCTATCAGCGTTGACGGCAAGGTCGGCAAGAAAAGCGAGGAGATAGTCCTCGCCAACCGCCTGGAAGAGAACCGCGTCGCAGAGCTGCGCGGGAAGGTCGACGGCATCCTGGTGGGTGCCGAGACCATCATCGAGGAAGACCCGACGCTGCAGGCGACGGAGGTGGCTGCAAAGAAGCCCGTCGTCGTCATCGTGGACGGCAAGGCCCAGTGCCCCCGGGACGCGCGCGTGTTCGAGACCGACGCCGACATCGTCATCGCTGTGGCTGGCGACGCCCCGAAAAGCCGCGTCGAGAAGCTCGAACAGGTCGACCCGGAGCGGGTTCGCGTCATCCAGAGCGGCCTGCACGGCGTCGCCCTCGACGACCTCTTGTGGACACTCTACCGCGAGGGCATCAAGAAGGTGCTTTTGGAGGGGTCGGGGCGTTTGACGAAGCGCATGCTCGACGACAACCTCGTCGCCGAGCTCTACGTGACCGTCGCCCCCATGGTAGTCGGTCGGGGAGAATGCATTTTGAGCCGCGACATCGAGCGAAGCATCAGGCTCGTCCTTGAGGGGATCCAGCAGTTCGGCGATGTCGTCGTCCTCCACTATCTCGTCAAGTGAAGATCTCGGCGATAAAGCGGGGATGCAATCGACCAAAGGTCGATGCACGCGCATTCCGAAGGAATGCTGCGTTTTACTCGCAAGTTGGGCGATGCCCAGCATGGAATCCCCGCT
>CAYUFO010000215.1:0-1784 GCA_964443985.1 uncultured archaeon
GTAGACCTTTCGTTTGATGAGGCCGTTTTGCTCCATCTCCTTGAGGCGCTGGCTTAGGACTTTGGGGGTGATGGTGACGAGGGCGCGTTGTATCTGGTTGTAGCGTTTTTTGTCGCCTTGGCAGATGAGCTCGGCGAGGATTTCAAGCGTCCAGCGTTTGCCGAGCATGTGGAGGGCGCGGCTGCAGGGGCAGTTCTTTCTGATCTCCTCGTAGGTGAGGTCTTTGGCCATATCATCTATCCTTTTTTGTGTTTAGTATATATAAATAATTAGGTATATATTATATATCGAATATGGTTTCGAAACTAGCCGTGGTCCTCACACTCGCCCTCGCAGGCGTCCTCGCCCACCTAATAATGTCCACCCTCAATCCAACGTCACCTGTCACCCTCCCCCCGGGCGCAGAATCCCTTGCCGCCGTCGAGGTCCGCGACTACCGCGGCGAACAGCTCTCATCAATCGAGGACTTCCGCGAGAACTCCATCGCCGGTCCGCAGTACGTCAACCTCTCCACCTACACCCTCGACGTCACCGGCCTCGTCGACGAGCCGCTTGAGCTCTCCTACGACGACGTCCTCGAGCGCAACCGCTACCAGAAGATCCTCACCCTCCACTGCGTCGAAGGCTGGCAAAACACCCTCCTCTATGAAGGCGTCAAGATCGAAGACCTGCTCGCCGAAGCCGGCGTCACCGAGGGGGCAAACACCGTCATCTTCCACGCCGCCGACGGCTACACGAGCTCGCTCTCGATTAACTACATCCGAGACCGCGACATCCTCCTCGCCCACAAGATGAATAACGTCACCCTGCCACCCGAGCGCGGCTTCCCCTTCTTCGTCGTCGCAGAGGACAAGTGGGGCTACAAGTGGGTGAAATGGGTCACCGAAATCGAGGTCGGCGACGACCCCGGCTACCGCGGCTTCTGGGAGAGCAGAGGCTACAACAACAACGGAGACGTCTCTGGCCCCAAACGAGAGTAAATCACTCCTCCTTTTCAGATCTCTTCAGCTCGAGGAACCGTTCGTAGTCTTCCTTCGAGTCGAATATGACGGGATTGCCTATGAAACAGCATTTGTGACAGCTCGCCTGGGGCGGCGCCGCTCCGTCGGGCTGATGAAACCCCTGCCCCATCGACGAATACCTGATGTCGGTGCTCCCACAACGCATGCAGCAGCTGATTCGGTCGTCGGATGCCATGTTCTTTGGATATTGGATTCACTGCCTAATAGCCACTGCCCCCCGGTGTTCCGGCGTTGCTATCCTGCGCGATATTGTCGCCTTGGACAGGCCGGTTTCGGCGAGCGAGTCTGGCAGCCCCTTTTTTATATCCTTTCACTAATGGTACCTTCATAGACTTTCATTCGAGGTGTTTTTCATGATGTGTTTTGATTCCAACCGGGTTTTTTGTGCGTTCTTGTTTGTTTTATCTGCCGTTTTATTCGCGCAGGGTGTTTCTGCCGCAGCGTCTATCACGCCGGTGGGCTCCTACAACGACAGCGACGGCAACTACTCGCTTGACGCTGCACAGTCTGTTTTTGTGTCGGGTGACTACGCCTACACGGTAAGCTATAGTGATGATACTTTGGCGGTCTTTGACATCTCGTCTCACGGCGATCCGGTGCCGGTGGGCTCCTACAACGACAGCGACGGCGACTACTCGCTTGACTTTGCACATTCTGTTTTTGTGTCGGGTGACTACGCCTACACGTTAAGCTATTGGGATGATACGTTGGCGGTCTTTGACATCTCGTCTCACGGCGATCCGGTGCCGGTGGGCTCCTACA
>CAYUFO010000215.1:1884-3447 GCA_964443985.1 uncultured archaeon
ACGACAGCGACGGCGACTACTCGCTTGACTGGGCACCGTCTGTTTTTGTGTCGGGTGACTACGCCTACACGGTAAGTGCTTCGGATGATACGTTGGTGGTATTTGGGGTCTCGTTTGCCGACACCACTCCCCCAACGTTCACTGCCATCGAAAACCAGACAGTAGAATACGGGTCTGCCTTCGCCTACGACGTCAACGCGTCCGACGACTCGAACGTGAGTTGTTTTTCGGTCAACGACACCGTCAACTTCGACATCAACTGCTCGGGCTACCTCGCCAACAAGACATCCCTTAATGTGGGGCTGTATTACCTGAATGTTTCCGCCAACGACAGTCTCGGCAATGACGCATCAGTGATTGTGTGGGTGAACGTGACTTCCGGGTCCGGCCCCACGTTCACGGCAATAGCAAACCAGACGGTAGAGTACGGTGCATCCCTAGCTTACTACATTAATGCGACCGACGGCTCCGGAGTGGACTGTTTTTGGGTGAATGATACCGCTAACTTCATGATAAACTGCTCCGGCTATCTTACGAACAATACTCTGTTGGGTGTCGGAGAGTATGTCCTGAATGTTTCCGCCAACGACAGTCTCGGCAACAACAATTCGACGGAGTTGACGGTAACAGTGTTTGCAGGCATAACCTTTACGCCCCTGGGCTCCTATAACGCAAGCAGCGGAGACTACTCGATTGATAGTGTCAGGGATGTTTATGTCTCAGGCGACTATGCCTACACGGTAAGCTATGAGGACGACACTCTCGCGGTCTTTGATATTTCGGGTCACGGCGACCCGGTTCCAGTCGGAGGATACACTGCAAGCAGCGGAGACTACTCGCTTGATGGCGCCCAAGCGGTTTTCGTGTCCGGCGACTACGCTTACACAGTATCTAATACGGCTGACAACCTCGTTGTCTTTAACATCTCAGGTCACGGCGACCCGGTTCCCGTCGGAAACTACACCGCAGACAGCGGAGACTACTCGATTGAAGGCGCCCAAGGCGTCTTCGTTTCCGGCGACTACGCTTATGTCACAAGCTATAGTGACGATAACCTGGCTGTATTCGATATTTCGGGTCACGGCGATCCGGTTCCCGTCGGAAACTACACCGCAGACAGCGGAGACTACTCGATTGATAATGTCAGGGATGTTTATGTCTCAGGCGACTACGCCTACACGGTAAGCTATGATGACGACACTCTCGCAGTCTTTGATATTTCGGGTCACGGCGACCCGGTTCCCGTGGGCAGCTACAGCGCAACCAGTGGATTCTACTCGATTGAAGGCGCCCAAGGCGTTTTCGTGTCCGGCGACTACGCTTACGTCATAAGCACATATGATACTAACCTGGTTGTATTCGACATCTCGGGTCACGGCGACCCGGTTCCCGTGGGCTACTACACCGCAGGCAGTGGAGACTACTCCATCGACTATCCAATTGACGTTTTCGTTTCCGGCGACTACGCTTACGTCGCAAGCTATAGTGACGATAACCTGGCTGTATTCGATATTTCGGGTCACGGCGACCCGGTTCCAGTCGGAGGATACACTGCAAGCAGCG
>CAYUFO010000216.1:0-3441 GCA_964443985.1 uncultured archaeon
GTGAGGAATCTCTGGAATCGGGTGCCTATGTGGTTTATAGGTCTTGTGAGTCATCGTTTGGTTGTGGTTCGGTCGATGGGCACTACCACCACCACCTTCTTTCCGTTCCTCAAGACCGGGAAGCGATGGAATTGTGTCATGTCATGTTCTGGTGGTTTCTTGGTGAGTTTTTTCTCTAGGATCGTCTCACCCAATAATCCTTTTCTCTCCTGCAGGACATATCCTCTGTCCAATCCTAATTGTAGGAGGTCTTCTCTTCGAGTTTCAAGTGTCATCACTGGAATTCCTTTTGCCGCAGCACTTCTTTCAAGTTGGTCGAATGCCACTGTCGCGATACCATGACCTTTAAAACCGCCCACCTTGATTTTCCTGTTGGTGATTCCAGCCACTTTTTGTTCGGATTTCAATTCGAAGATTGCAAGGTTTGTACTACTTTCTCTGGCTTGTTGACCAGCAACTTGATGGGACAACTGAACTGATGCATCATTACATGTTGTGAGCTCGAATGCCTTGAGATGAAGGGAGGAAAAACGGGAAGACGATCGAAACGCAAGAATCCGCCCATCTCTTGTCTGGAATGCTCCTTGGAATGCGCCCGAGGAATTCTCTTTTTCAAAGAGGATCGTTTTACCCTCGTAGGCATAGGCGAACTTCCCTTTGGCTAGTTGCGCGTCCCATTGTCCCTCATCGAGGGTAAGCGGTTGGATTCGCCTCTCCTCCCTGACCCTTTTGACCTCTGAGTCCCCGAGGAGGTTGAGGTTCAGCAACCTCCCCTTTTTCGTTTCGATGAGGTGGGGAATCTCGGGAACAGGAGGACTATGGGAGGTGTATTTCACAGGCATCAAGGCACCTGTTCCATTCTAGGAAGCAGGAACATAAGAACCGATTTCGAATCGAAGACCGGCTGATTCAGATGATGATGCCGACAATCCAGTCGGAGAGGCTTTGGAGAAGCGGGCTGACGTTGACGAAGAGCAGGACGATGATGTAGACGATGATGCCGCGGGACACGCGAGCCGTCGTCTCGGCGGACACCGAGAAGATGCCGAGGAGCTCGGCGAGCATCTTGCCGCCGTCGAAGGGGACGATGGGCAGGAGGTTGACGAGCGAGATTGAGAGGTTGATGAAGAGCATCCACGTCGTCGTGATGGTGATGACGCCGAGGAGCGTCTTCAGCCACGCCATCGAATCGTAGGGCTCGTGGAAGCGGTAGTGCTCGTTGACGACGACACCCATGTAGGCGCGGGAGTCGTTTTCGGGATGGCGGGCGGCTGAAAAGGACACGGATTCCCCGTCGACGACCATGTCGACGGGGCCGCCGACCTCGAGCGTCCGGGCCGCCTCATAGAAATCCTGCGTCGATTCCAGCAGCACCCCGTTGAGCTCGCGGATGACGTCCCCCTCTGCGAGGTGCTCCTCGGCGGGATAGTCCCCCGAGGCGTCGAAGCCGACGACCTCCATGCCGTCGACGTAGGTGATGGAAGAAGCGACGGGCACGAGGACGTACGACATGAACAGCAGAGAGGCCGCGGCGACGAGTATGTTGGCGAAGCTCCCCGCCGAGAAGAGATGCATGCGCGTCACGCTGTCACGCTTCATCAATGCCTCCTCGTCGGGCTCCACGAAGGCGCCGATGGGCAGGATGCCCGCAGTCAATAGCCCCGTCGACTTCACCTTGAGCCCGTGCACGCGGGCGAGGATGCCGTGGGCGAGCTCGTGGGCCACCATGGTGACGGCGATGACGACGAGGAAGTAGAGGATGGGGAGGTTGATGCCGGTGCCCGGGAACGTGATGACGAGCTCGCCCTCCTCGGTGGTGGCAGGCAGGGCGGGCGAGATGCCGGGCACATCGGTTTGCGCCATGATGATCTGGTAGCCGTGGGCCGACAGCGTGATGAGCAGGAAGGCCGGGACGCCCGCAACGGCCGTGGCCGCCGAGATGAGGGACACCGGCAGCCCGATGCCGGCAACAGCGGCGAGGACGAAGGCCGACACCGCTCCCGCGTTGAGCGTGCTCGAGCGCCGAGCGAAACCTGCGATGAGGCCTGCCGCAGCCAGCAGCCCGAAAAACATCAGGGCGTCGGCGCGGTGCACGTAGGCGGCCGCGAAGCCGAGCAGGAAGACGATGAGGGGGAGGTTGCCCCGGTCCCGGCTGAACTTGGCGACGTAGGCGGCGCCGAGCCCCCCGAACGAGAACACGATGGCGCAGTCGGCGAGGAACCGCCACAGCCGCGGGGCAGCAGCGGCAAGCGACTCGATGACGGCGAGGAAATGCCTGGTGCGAATCAAGAAGATGATGCTGTGGCGCTCATGGCTGGTGCGCCAAAGCAATCCGGTGCCGAACAGGAATACGGCGACGAGGGCGAGTTCTAGGGGCGTCATTGACGTGGCTTCTTCTTGACGACGACGAGGTCACCGAGGGTGAGTTCTTTCTTGTCGCCCGCCCGGGGAAGGCTCGATTCAAGCGATTCCTTGGGCACCAAGAGCGTGACCCGGAGCTTCTTCTCGAGCTTGCGGGCGACCTCCTTTTTCGGCCGAATCCGCTCCGACTCTATGCGATGGATGAACGAGGCCGGCTCGTTGACGAGCTTGCCGAGGTCCTCCTGCTTCAGGTTTCGCTTCTCGCGCGCTTTCTTGATGACGGTGCCGAAGTCTTCCACGAGCTCGGCGGACTCGACCGCATCGATGTCGAAGGACTCGGTCTTCGCCGTCGGCAGTCGGGGGCCGCGCAGCCCCCTGGCAACGGAGCCGCCGCGCGAAACCTCCTCGACGGGCTCGCCGACGCGGGCACAATCCCGGCACGCCATGACCACCGACCCCTCCACGCGAACTTTCAATCCCGATTCGATAAATTTCCCGCAAACCTCGCACATCACGGCACAGCACCTCTCCTCAACAAAAAAACCTGAGTTAACCACACGCCTTCAAACCTTAAAAACACGGCAATTTTAAAAAGGAAACCGCCTAAATATACCTTTCTCACCAACCCATTGGGGTTGTAGGGTAACCAGGCATCCTAGCGGGCTCCAGGGAACCCCTTTTCTTTAAAAAGAAAAGGTGTTTCACGCTAGAAATCCTACGGGATTTCTGCGCGCCACGCCAAGATTCGCTTTGCGAATCCCGCGCCCAATCAACGAAAGGTTGATTAGGGAAACCGCATCGCGGTTTTGAGCGTCCCCAAAGAAAACGAGGGATTAGACAAGTACCATGGAGCGCTGAGGGACACCAGTCCCAGTGACGAACGGATAGGTGCGGCCAAGGTCATCGATCCGAAGGCGGAGACCCTAGAAACGCAAAGCGTTTCGCGAGGGACGGCTTTGCCGTTCCTGCGCACAAATTCACGAAAGTGAATTTCGTGCTGGGTCCACCGACCGGAGGTCGATAGAATGGCCTATTTGGTCAACCTTTGTTTAAAGGTTGGTTCGAAGGTACCTGCCGATG
>CAYUFO010000217.1:0-2558 GCA_964443985.1 uncultured archaeon
CGCTCTCAGAATTCGCCTTCGCCCTCAACTTCGCCCGCCCCGTCGTCGCGGTCGCAGGCACCGGCGGCGTCGTCGACGTGCTCGCCGACGAGATACCCAACAACAGGGGTCCGCCCATCCCGGTGACGCGGGTCGCGGCAGAGGAAGCGGTTTCGATCATCCTCGATCTGATTAAATAAGAGCTGTCACTAAGCCTTCTTTGTTGCTAGGAGGATATGATATGACGTTGCTTTAGGAGGTTGTTTTTTCACTATTGCGAGTCCTCTTTTATCGGTTTCGAAGACCGCGTTTCCCTGCTCGAATGCCCCGGGATCCGAGATGCGTATGTCTCGTACGGCATATCCTCTTGGAGTTAGATAGTCGCTCAGATGATTGGTCCCTCCCTGCCAACAAATGACGTCTTCGGGGAGGGGTGATCCCTGTCGTGGGGTGAGGAGGTGGGTGTGACGCCGAGGAGACTTCGAGTCTTCTGCTTTCCCTGTGAGCGGTGGGGAGTCAGGACGGAAACCACTCCCTGGGGTCTGAGGACTCGGTCGGCTTCCTTCAATGTCTGGCGGTAATCCATGTGTCCGATTGAATCCGAATAGACGACGGTGTCGAATTTTCTCTCTTGTGGAAAGGTGTGGTGTTCATCATCCATCTCGTGGGCCTCTATGCCCTGTCCTTTGACGGCTTCAACGAATGCAGGGACGATGTCGATGCCGGTCACCTGAGCACCTTGTTTTTTGAAGCGGATGGTAAGTCCCCGAGGGCCGCAGCCCACCAAGAGGACGTCGGGATGTGAAAGGTCTGGTTTCCGGTGTTTCATTTCACGAAGGATGACGTCGACGGCATGGTCTGCGAATCTTGGATGTTGTTGGGCTGTGGATATGCAATAGGTTTCTCCCCGGTATTCGAAGGTGGGGCCGTCTTTGAGTTGGGGCATTGCGTGAAGGTAGACGTATCGAACGAGTGCGGCACGAAGGATGCGGTTTTTTCGTTGACCCATTGATTATTATAGGGGGGAAGGCGCCTAATAATTCCTGTGAACCACGATGGTATTAAAGGTTAACAACACGCCTGTCGAGGACACGTATTGCGAGGCCTTCGACGGCCTGTTTTCCAGGATGCTCGTCACCGCGTTGGACGAGCGACGGGTCAAGCGGGCAGCCTATGACGCGACCGCGCTGCCCTGCACGGTCTTGGGAGAGGCCGAGGGCGGCGTCGAGCGATTCCTATCACCCGCCGAGACACCCGACGGCCGGCCGGGCGCCCTCATCCAGCTCTGGGTCAACAAATCAAGCAAAGCTCGCGAACAGCTCGAAGTCGAACTGGGCAAGCGCATCCGCCAGGGCATCCTCGTCGTGCCGACGACGAACCTCTACAACGCCCTCGACGCAGACGACAAAATAGACATGATGTATCGGGTCGGACACTGCGGCGACGGCCACGAGTTCGTCGAAGAATACAAGGGACGGACGGTCATCAACGTTCCCATCATGATGGGTGCGTTTCGCATCGAAAAGGAGATGGGCTGTGCGCAGGGCATCATGGGCGGCAACCTCTGGTTCATGTGCGACTCGGAAGAAAATGGAGTGAAGGTCTGCGATGCGGCCGCCAAGGCGCTCGAAAAGACGGAAGGCGTCGTGGCAAGCTTCCGCGAGGGATGCTCCGCGGGCAGCAAGGCCGGCGGACAATTCAAGCATATTGGGCCGACGACGAACCATCCATTATGTCCGACGTTGACGGACAAGATTCCCGACTCCGAGGTGCCTGAAGGTGTGCACGCGATTCCAGAAATCGTCTTGAACGGCCGCACCCTCGACGAAGTGAAGCAGGCCATGAAGTCCATCATCGAAAACGTCGCAGGCATGGATGGACTACTGCGCATCTCGGCCGGCAACTACGGCGGGAAGCTAGGCAAACACCATATTTACCTGAAAGAGATCCTCTCAGAGACGGGAGAGATTCCTAAATCTCGGTTTAATTCACACCCTAAAATGAAATCCTTTACAAAAAAGGACAGATGTGATTCCCATGACTTATGACGTTATCGAATCCATAAATAATTTCAGCGACAAACACTTCGCGAAAGTCAAAGAAGCAATCCTGATACGCTAAAAGGCGGAAAACTCGGCCTCATCCAATGTTATCATAAAGAAAAATGTATCCAAACGTATTTCTTTGCGATTCAGCCGAAGCAGACGGAGGTGGGGGCACTCGTAAGCCTCGAAGTAGAAAAGACGGTCGAGGAAGTGACCAGAGAAATCAGGAAAGCCACTCGGAGATGATAGTTGGTTCGACAATACAATCGACATCTCAAATGAGGCGATGTGCATCGTCGCCGGACAACAAACCGAAATCATAAGCCTTATCCTGGAAGTCCTCGACCATAAAAAATACGACCGACGCTTCGGCTACAAGAAAGGCTGAAAAATAGTGGAACCAGCCGCTAGATGCTGTTTTTATACTAGTTTGGAAAAATTTTCTTTCATTAAATCTTCAAAGAACTTGAACTATAGCGAATTGCTCCAGAGATTGGATGTGGGCTATTCGATACGCTAGACACTTCGTGTCTG
>CAYUFO010000217.1:2568-3389 GCA_964443985.1 uncultured archaeon
GCGCACCAACATAAAAGTGTTGGGTGTATTGAATCGCCTTAGATGATGAACTATGTGGCGATTCACTATAGAGGTGCATTGTTCGGCGGGAGCATCCAGTACCATTTTAGGCCCGCAGTATATCGATTCTGCTTTCTTGATGTTAAGGATTGGAACTTGAAGTTCATGTTCCAGGCAAAGAACTTCGTTGATCTCATCGCCCTACGTACCAGTTTGGGTAATCCTAATAACGCCAGAGGAATGGCATCAAGACCTCTTCTCTCTTTAGGGTGTTATAGCACACAACAAACGCAATTTAGCCCTGGCTTCCTTCTTGGAGGGAATTAGTCTTTTTTTGATTTTGGGATTATGATTATCTTGGGTTGGTTGAATGTGTTTTTAAATAAAACATAGCTTAACATCAGCACTATTGGAAAAAATGCTAGGAATGCCATTAAGTTATCATCTGGATTGGCGTTTTCTCCACCAATGGAGATGATGGTATTGCCGATCCTAATCGAACTTCCATCAAACTCCGAGAAAAAATAACCAGACAGACTGATGAAAAGAAAGAGTAGGGTTAATCCTATAAAGCAGATAATCTGCAGCAACCGCATCCTGTATTCGTGGACATTGAGCTTTTTCTCGGTTACCTTCTTTCTCTTCTCAATAATATGTTTGTACTTATGCTGGCTATAACGATGACCAACATAAAGGAAGGCAGCTATCCAAATCCATCCAATCAAAATTGGGATAAGATCCATAGTAACTCCTTTATCAACAACATAAAAAAGTAAGGTGATTGGGTAAAAATCGCACCAATTTAGGTGTAAATTATTTTG
>CAYUFO010000218.1:0-3350 GCA_964443985.1 uncultured archaeon
CTGACGTGGGATATTACTAGGCGTCGTTCGGATATAAAAGGCCGCGGCTATTTTTTCTTGATCTTCTTGCTTTTGCCGTGGCCGCACTTGGCGCATTCCTTTTTTCGTGCGTGCAGGCTGGCAGCGCCGCAGCGGGGGCAGGTGGTGTGGGTGTGCTTGCCGCCGCGCTTGCCGAGGCCTTTGGTGGAGCGTCCCATTTTGTGCTTAGCTGACGAAGAGGATCATGTCGCCTCGGAGGAAGAGGGTCTTGAACTTCCGAGTGACGTCTCCGTCCTTCATTTCGGCGTTGTCGAGGACGAGGTTTATGTGGATGTCGAAGGCGCGGAGTATGCCGTTGACTTCGGTGCCGTTCTTGAGCCGTACGAGGACTTGGTTGCCTGAGAGGTTGCCGAGTGCGTCGAGTGGTTTCATCGTTGCTGTCCTAACAGATAATTTTCGAGGGAAAGGATGCTAAACCTATGGCAGCCCGCATATAAATACCGCGGCAGGACAATATCCCCCCGTCATGGTGCCTGATAAAGAGCTTGCGAGGAGGCTTTCCTTTGTACAGGGTGCGTTGGCGTCGCGGGGGATGACGGCCCTCCATGTCAGCGACCCCCGGAACGTCCGCTACCTCACAGGGTTCGAGTCAGGGTACGTTGTTTTAAGCCAGAGGACGGCGTCGTATTTCGTCAAGGAGCACCATCGGGCCGTCAATCGGAAACGGCTTGGAAGTCGGGGATTTCCATTGGACGTCCGGGTCCTCGAAGCGGGAGCTGTCAAAAATCGCCTCAGAAAACTGCGAGTCAAGCGATGTGCCTGCGACGACCGGCGGGCGACGGCGTTGCAATCGCTTCGAAAGAAGCTTGGAGTGCCCGTGTCGGTGTCCGATGTGGTGGAGTCGGTGCGGCCGGTGAAGACACGCTATGAGATTACCAGGTTGCGGAGGGCGGCAGACATGGCGGTCACTGGGATGAAGAGGGCTTACGAGGTCGTCGACCGGCGGCGGACCGAGCAGTCGGCGCTCGCCGACGTCGAATACGCCATCCGCAAGGCAGGGTCAGCCGCGCCCCCCTTCAACGAGGGGATGCTCTTGGCCTCAGGTGCCCGGGCCGCCAACATCCACGCCAGGGCAAGGCCCAAGCGGATTTCGCGGGGCCCGGTGGTCGTCGACCTCGGCGCCTGCGTTGAGGGATATTACTCTGACATGACACGGACGATCCCGACGGGAAGGCTCACGAAACGGGAGCGTGGCCTCATGGAATGGGTTGAGGCGCTGGAATTGGAGGCCATCGACCGCATCGCGCCCGGCGTCGCCGCTGCAGACATCCACGCATTCATCGCCGGCGAGCTCGAGAAGAAGGGGTTCCGATTCCTGCATGGCGCGGGCCACGGCTGCGGCTTGGCCGTACACGAGCGTCCCAACATCACAGCGGGCTCGCGGGACGTCTTCGAGGAGAACATGGTCTTCGCCGTCGAGCCGGGCGTCTATGTGGCAGGTCGGTTCGGCATCCGGTTCGAGGACATGGTGTGGCTGAAGAAGCGCGGCCCGATGCTGCTCACGCGGTGAGCGTGAGGCCTGATCTCCGTTCGTCGGCGAGGCGCTTGAAGTATTTGTGGGCGACCCGCATGGCCAATGGACGCTGATCGGGGAGCAGGGCGCGGTAGTCGTCGTCTCCCCGCGCCTTGATGTCCTTCAGGTTGTCGCAGATGGTCTGGCGCTCTGCGTCGGTGAGGGCGTGCCAGAGCTCGCAGGTGAGGGCGACCTCGTCGGGTGAGGGCAGTGCGGTCTCAGTGAAGGGCTGCAGGCGGAGGCGTTCGCCGAACCGGGCGAGGAGCGCTTCGACGCGGGGGCTTGGAGCTGGTAAGGTCATAGGTCTGTGAGGGCTGCAAGGCATTCTTCGGGTATGGGGGCGAGGCCCTTGGGCGGGATTGCATCAAGGGGGGACAGCAGGGATTGCTTGGGAACGAGGACGGGGGCATGGCCCGCCGAGATCCTGCCGACGTTCAACTGCGGCCGGTTGAGCTCCTTGGTGCGCATGGTGGTTTCCCCGATTCTTATTGGGAAGACGCCCCAAATAAATAGGCGTGACGAAGAAACGCATGCGTCAGCGGGAGAAGCTGCGCCAGCAGGACATCGCGGGCGAGCGCATCGCCCTCCTGTTTGAACGGGCCGAGGAAGCCGCCTCGCTTGGGGAGCTTGCCGACGCTCATCGGTTCGTTGCGCATGCAAAGGCCATCGCCATGAAGACGAACACACCCTTCACCCGCACACAGCGCCGCAGGGTCTGCAAACACTGCGGGCATTTCCTCGTCTTCGGGAAGAATGCAGGGCATCGGTTGGATTCACGGCATCACCGCGTTGAAATAAACTGCCATGACTGCGGGAAAAAGACGTGGTGGCCGTACACCGCTGAGAAGAAAAAGACTGAGGCTACTTGACGATCATGGTTCCCGAGCCTTCGTCGGTGAAGATCTCGGCAAGGAGCGTGTCCTTTTGGGCCTTGATGAGGTGGATCTTCTCAACGCCGTGGTCGAGGGCGTAAAGGCCGCTTTTCACCTTGGGGATCATGCCCCCCTGGAGCGCGCCGTTCTCTATGAGGCGGGCTGCCTGCTTGGCGGATAACTCGCTGACGAGTTTCTTGTCCTCGTCGTGGACGCCTGCGACGTTGGTGAGAAGGATGAGTTTCTTTGCTTTGAGCGCAACGGCGAGCTCGGCTGCGGCGGTGTCGGCGTTGACGTTGAGGGAGGTTTGGCCGTCGGCTGTCAAGGCGATGGGGGACACGACGGGAACGTAGCCGTGGTCGAGGAGGAGGGTGACGATGTCGCCGTTGACGCTTACGATGTCGCCGACGAAGCCGAGGTCGACTGACGCGTTCTTTTGCTTTTCGGCGACGAAGAGGTTCGCGGATTTGCCGGAGATGCCGACGGCCTTGCCGCCGAGCATGGTGATGGATTTGACGAGCTCGGAGTTGATTTTGCCGACCATGACCATCTTGATGATGTCGAGGGTCTCCTCGTCGGTGACGCGCAGGCCTTCGACGAAGGCTGGTTTCTTGCCGAGCTTCTCCATGGTCGCCGATATGGCGGGGCCGCCTCCGTGGACGACGACGATTTTGATGCCTGCCTCGTGGAGGATGAGAAAGTCCTTCGCGAGTGCCGAGAAGAGGTCGTCGTCGAGGGCGACTTCGCCGCCGAGCTTGACGACGAAGACGGCATCCTTGAAGGCGTCGGCCCAGTCGCCGGCGCGGGGATAGGGGGGGAGTGAGGCCATTTCCTTTTTATTTCGTGGATTACTCTTGGAGCGTTATTATTTATGGTGATTGGGTAAAAATCGCACCAATTTAGGTGTAAATTATTTTGAACATCTT
>CAYUFO010000219.1:0-3333 GCA_964443985.1 uncultured archaeon
TCCTTGGAGAATCCGAGCTCGGCAAGGGGCGCCACCGCCTTCGACTCCTTGACGGCGCGATACCCTGGCCGATGCCCGTCGAGCTCGCCCGCGTTCGTCCCCTCGACGACGACATCGAAGCCCTCGTCTGCCGCCAGCTTGTCGAGGAACGCCAAGAGATTGCGCTTGCAAAAATAGCATCGCTCCGGCGGATTCTTGGCGAAACTCTCATCCCAGAGGTCGTCGTATTCGACGACGCGATGCCTGAATCCAAGTGCCCGCGCGGTCTCCCGCGCCTGCTCGACCTCGCTTGCCGCAATCGTCTGCGAATCCACGGTCACCGCCAACGCATTGGTGCCGAGCACGTCATAGGCCACCTTCGCCAAAAGCGTCGAATCGACGCCCCCCGAATACGCCACGATGACGCTCCGCTGCCGTTCTATGAAGACACGCAACTGCCCTAGCCTACCCTCCACTGTCGTCATTCGTCTACCTTTACTTCGACAGGTTTTAAGTACCCACCGAGAAATACCTAGTTCAGAATGGACGACGACCAACTCATCAAGGAACTCCTCGACGGCACGCTTCGCCTGCACCACGTAGAAGACCGCGTCGCAGGCGACGCCCGCCGCGCCACCGACATCAGGCGAAAAGCCATGGAAGACTGGTGCGGCACACTCCTCCCCCACCTCGGCGAGTACGCCATAGACGCCGAGGCCGCCATGAACGCCAACATCGAAAACATGATCGGCGCCGTCCAACTGCCAGTCGGCGTCGCAGGACCGCTCACCGTCAACGGCGAATACGCCCGCAGCGACTACTACGTGCCGCTTGCCACCACCGAAGGCGCGCTTGTCGCCAGCGTCAACCGCGGCTGCTCGACCTTGTCTGCGGCAGGCGGCGTCACCACCACGCTCCTGCGCGATGGCATGACGCGCGCCCCCGTCGTCCGCGTCCCGTCCGCCCGCCACGCCCAAATGGTCATCAACTACATCCAGGAGAACTTCGAGAAAGTCAAAACCGTCGCCGAGCACGGCGAACCCTACCTCACGCTGCTCAAAGTCGTCCCCTACGTCGTCGGCAGAAACCTCTTCCTGCGCTTCGTCTACGACACCGGCGACGCCATGGGCATGAACATGGTCACCTTCGGCACCGACAAGGCGCTCGAGATCCTCGAAGAGGAATTCGACTTCATCGAGTACGTGGCGCTCTCAGGCAACATGTGCATCGACAAGAAGCCCAGCGCCCTCAACTTCATCGAAGGCCGCGGCAAGACCGTCGTCGCCGAGGCCACGCTCCCCCGCACCCTCGTCGCAGACAAGCTCAAGACCACACCCGAAGCCATCGTCGACGTCAGCTACCGAAAGAACATGCTCGGCAGCGCGCAGGCCGGCGCCTACGGCTTCAACGCCCACATCGCCAACACCGTCGCAGCCCTCTACATAGCCACCGGCCAGGACGAGGCCCACGTCGTCGAGGGCAGCCACGGATTCACCACCTGCGAGCTCGAAGGTGGCGACCTCCACGTCGCCGTGACGCTCCCCGCCGTCCAGGTCGGCACCCTCGGCGGCGGCACCCGCGTCGAGACCCAGGCAGAATGCCTGAAGCTCCTCGGCGTCGCAGGCGGCGGAGCAAACAACAGCAAGGCGTTCGCCGAGATAGTCGCCGCCACGGCGCTTGCCGGCGAGATATCGCTCATCGGCGCGCTCGCCGCCCGCCACCTGAGCCGCGCCCACCGCGAACACGGACGCTAGATGAAGGTATCTATCCTCTGCCCCGAAGACGACCCCCGGAAGGTCAGGGGCACGGCCGTCGTCATCGACGTCATCCGCGCGAGCTCCCACATCACCACCATGTTCGCCCGCGGCATCGAGTCCGTCGTGCCCGCTCCATCCATCGACGCCGCCCGCGAGCTCAAGGCCCGCCATCCCGGCCACCTCCTCTTTGGCGAGGAACACCGGGTCGCTCCCAGGGGATTCGACTACGGCAACAGCCCCACCCAGACCTCGCGGCTCGACCTCCGAGGACGCAACGCCATCCTCGCCACCACCAACGGCACCCGCGTCCTCGCCGCCGTCGCCCCCCACGCGAAGGAAACGTGGATAGGCTCTTTTCTCAACGCCGGCGCCGTCGTCAAGCGCCTCGCACAGGAAAAACCCGACCACGTCACTTTCGTCCCCGCCGGTAACAAGGCCACCGGCCCCCAAATCGAAGACGACAGATGTGCCCGCTACCTCGCCGAAGCGCTCGCCGGCGACCCCCCCTACTTTCCCGCGCTCGCCGAAAAGATCAAAGCCGAGCGCCTCGCCGAGCCGAGGCTCCCCTCCTGGTTCATCGCCGACGTCGACTACTGCCTAGGGCTCTCCAAGCACGACGTCGTCCCGAAAACCGCGTCAGATTTAACCTTCAGCACCATTATCACCAACCAACCATGACGTCGTATCGCATCGCCGCCATCCCCGGCGACGGCATCGGCCCCGCCATCGTCGCCTGCGGCAAAAAAGTCCTCGAAGCCGCCGCCGAAGCCCACGGGTTCTCGCTCGCGTGGACCGACTACCCGTTCGGCGCTGACCACTACCTCGAAACCGGCGAGATACTGCCCGAAGACGCCCTCCAGGAACTGGAAGGAAAGGATGCCATCTACCTCGGCGCCATCGGCGACCCCCGCGTCTCACCCGGCATCCTCGAAAAGGGCGTCCTCCTCGCGCTGCGCTTCCACTTCGACCAGTACGTCAACCTCAGGCCCATCAAGCTCCTTTCGGGCGTCGAGTGCCCGCTCAGGGACAAGACGCCAGACGACATCGACTTCGTCGTCGTCCGCGAGAACACCGAGGACTTCTACGTCGGCGTCGGCGGACGCATGACGAAGGGCCACAAGCAGGCCCTCCACGACATCCACCGCGAGCTCTACAATGTCACATTCGGCCTCGATGTCGACTTCGACGGCGACGAGCTCGCCTACCAACTCGGCATCGCCACCCGGGAGGGGTGCCAGCGGCTGCTCGCCTACGCCTTCGACTACGCCAAGAAAACGGGGAGAGCAAAGGTCACGGCCGTCGACAAGGCCAACGTCCTCTCAGACATGTACGGGTTGTGGCGCGAGACCGTCGAAGACGTCAGCGAAGGCTATCCCGGCATCGCCCACGAACACAACTACGTCGACGCCATCGCCATGCACCTCGTCGCACGCCCTGAGGCCTACGACGTCGTCGCCACGCCCAACATGTTCGGCGACATCATCACCGACCTCGGCGCCATGCTCCAGGGAGGACTCGGCCTCGCACCAGGCGGCAACATCAACCCTGAAGGCGTTTCCATGTTCGAGCCCATACACGGCTCGGCCCCTGACCTCAA
>CAYUFO010000220.1:0-3330 GCA_964443985.1 uncultured archaeon
GCCATCTGCGAGTACTTCGCCGACTTCAAGGTCGACACCCCCTTGCTCATCCCCGGCGTTGGCAGCCAGGGCGGCTCGGCCAAGGAAGTCGTCTCGATTCTCCGGGAACGCGGCCTCGACCTCGCGCTCTCCCGCATCAACTCGAGCAGCGGCATCAACTACGCCCACGAGAAAGCCGACACCGACGACTACGCCGGCGCCGCAGTGAAGGCATTGAAAGCCCTCAACGACGACATCGGCGTCATACAATAATTTTCAAACATGGTTCTCAGTCGTCCAGAGCATCCCATGCCCGACTATGTGGAGAAGGCGCTCGAATCATCTGGCCTCATGGACGCCTACAACGAACGCCCGCCCTACCAGCGCAACGACTACCTCGGCTGGATTAACCGTGCCAAACGAGACGAAACCAAGAAAAAACGCCTCGGGCAAATGCTCGCAGAACTACACGCTGGCGATGTCTACATGAAGATGCAATGGGGGAAGGGGAAAAAGTAAATATTATTTTAAGGAATCCTCGTAATCTACATATATCTTTGTATCCATTCAATCCAATAGTTATCTAGATTTCCGTTACTGTCTGTGTAAATCCAGCATTCATATCCTCCACTTGATTCACCCCCACTACCCACTAAACGCATCCCCTCCAGTTCCTCACCACGATTATCCTCAAGGGCGTATAGAACCGATGTAACATTTCCTACTACCCTGTATACTGGATAAGTGGTATTGAAATCCTCCATCAATTCCACGGTATAGGTGTCTATCTCCTGATTTATCGTAATGTTTGCGGGTCGTCTGAGTATGGCTTCAATGGCTCTGCCGTCCTCCTTTAGGCTGCTAATTCTCTCAGGAGTGACATTACATATTGTTTGATTGTTTACAGATGTAAGTGCGTCTGCAAGTATAATGTCAAGGATTTCAGCTCCTCCCAAGACTGGAATTCTTCATCACCATATAGGTTAATCTCTTCAATCCATATCGAGTGCTGAGGATGTAGTCCATTAATCACCTCTCTCTCGTAAACAAACTCGACTTCCTTCTCACTTCTCGGTACACGTAAAATGTGGTGTGGGTACGTTACAACCGCTGCCGCACCTACATTGATAGTGAATGATTGCCTTACATAGGCCTTGATTTTCTCGTCTGTTTCAATACCTTGGTAATCCTTACAGATTCAGAGGGGCTTCCGCTGCCGTAAAAGTAGCCGATAACCATGCTTTTCTTAAAGTCAACGTATGGCAAATCTGGAGGTGGAATGATGCACTCTTGGACAATCCCCCATGCACTCTGCCACTCATCCCTCGATTTGATGACATATTCTGCTTCTCTACCCTGGTCACACCAATACCTATCCGAAATCGTCTCGAACTCTAACTCATTTCTTTCGAGAAAACTTGCGGTCTTCGTTGTTGTTGAAAGTGAAGTTGTAGTTTCGGAAGGTGTTTCTTCTGATATACGCCCTGCAATTAACACAAACAGAATAAACCACGCCCCCAATTCCATCTTGTTTTGTATTTTTTGGAGGACTACCTAAATAAGGGTATCTAGAAGTCGTTGAGTTCCTCCCCTAGTTTTGGTGATTCTCGTTTTTTAGTGTCTGTAGATGTTGTCGTGGTGGTCGTAGTCGAGGAAGGAAATGAAATTCCGCTTTTTATCATGGCTGAAGACGAGGATGAAGCTGCTTGCCACGTGGACTCGTTTTTTGTCTTTCAGGTCGTAGCGTAGGTTTTTATAGTGTTCAACGTCTGGTGCAGTAACGATTTCCTCGATTTTTTTGATGACTGCTTCGTAGGCGGCTTTGTCTTTTTTGGAGAGTTTTCGGAGGATTTTCTGCAGAGGGTGTTTGATCTCGAATTCACGCATGTTCGATGCTCTCCCGCAGCTCTTTCACGCTCTTGAAGCGAACACCTTTCTGTTTATCAATCCGGTTCAGTTTCTCAACGTATTCGGGACGCAATTCGGGTTCCAGGCATTTTTCTTCAAATTGGTCGATGACGTAATTCATGGCCTCGGACTTGTTGCTGAAGCCATATTTGCCCTTGATGATCTTCAAAATCCTGTCTCTGTGTTCATCCAAGTTAACAAGCGTATTAACCATTTTCCCACCAATGTAGCAATTAATAATATACTATAACAAAAAGATATAAATACTTATTGTTTGGGCCGAAACCCAACTCCTCACCCCCCCTAGGGATTGTAGATGTTAGTGTTAGAAATCTCCCAGCGAGGTTTGTTTTCCTTTTGATATGGTGCTCCAGCTGCGGCGGACGTGTTCGGTGAGGCCGTCGCCTGATTGGATTCGTTGCCTGAGCCAGTTCTTCGTGGCTTCGTCGGCGGGATAGCCGCTGCCGAAGTCGCCGAGCTCCTTTTTGAGGTCTTCGACGGCCTGGTCGCGGGCGACCTTGGCGAGGATGCTGGCAGCGCCGACTTCGGGGAATCTGTCGTCGGCCTTGTGTTCGGCGACGAGCTCGGATAAGACGAAGCCTGGCGAGCATTCTTCGACGCAGTAGGCGATCTTGGCGGCGAAGTTGGCGGCGACGCTGTCTGCGGCGTCGACGAGGATGCGGGCGGGCTGGCATTCGAGGGCGACGAGGAGTCGGGCCATGGCCTTGGCCTCGATGACGTTGAGGCTCTCGGATTTTCGCTGGCGGTCGATGTCGGCGGGCGACACGAGCACGACCTTCCATTCGCGGGCGGCCTTTTTGATGTCGGGTTCGATTTCGGCTCGCCGTTTCGGCGACACCTTCTTAGAATCGCGGACCTTGAGATTGGCGAGCTTCCTGCGGCCCTTGTCGTCGAAGACGGCGCAGGCGATGGCCATGGGGCCGACGACGGGGCCGCGGCCGGCTTCGTCAAGGCCGGCAACGAGGAGATTGACTCGCATTATGGGAAGGGATATTGGGACGAGGCCGATAAAAACAGCACAGAATACTTGTGGTCTGCATCGAGTGCAGATTAAATTTTTGCATCTCCCCGATGACGCGGATTGTATCTCCCGTGGGCGTAGCCTTTAATCGTCCCTTGCACTCCTCCTGTCATCTTGGCGCGTGTTGCTTCGTCGAATCCGAGTTTCACTAGGAGGTCTCCTTTATGGTGGAGGGGTGTTTTCTGGTCTGCGCGCATGGCATAGTGGAGGGCTTCGAGTGAGAGATGTTTCGTGCGTTCCTCGGCAACGACATCTCTTAACGTTTGGTTTTCGATGCTGCGAAGTTCTTTCCTGGCCTGGTTTCTGAATTGACTGATGGCTGGTCGGGTATTGGTGTTCTCTTCCATTGCTCTGTAAAGGGCGTCGGCGTCGATACCCATGCAGACGGATGTGGGCCGTCT
>CAYUFO010000221.1:0-3310 GCA_964443985.1 uncultured archaeon
CGAGGTAGACCCCTTGTCTTTCGACGAGCGATTGGATGGAGAACACACCCACCACCCGCCCGCCTTGGGCGACGACGTAGCGGGGCCGACCACGTCCCTTAGCCAATACCGCTGTGACCGGCGTGGTCGCTTCCACGACGAGGTAATCCTCGCGGGCGAAATCACCGACAGGCCTTGCGAGGTCATCCTCGGAGACGTCCTTTAGGGCAGCGAGGTCGAGGAATCCCTCCAGCTTTGCGTCTCTCGTTACCAGAAAAGTATTGAACCTGCCGCCCGCATCCGAGAGAACGGTTCCGAGACCCGCATCATTATCCACGGCCGGCGGAACCGACTCCATCACGTCCCGGGCGGCAAAGCCGCGATACGCGGCGCGCAACCTGATCATCTCGAGTTCCGTTCCAGAGACCAGGTAGAGGACGGCGGCGATGAAGACGAGGACGAGGTTCCCGGAGGCAAGCCCCCACAGGAAGAACAGGGGGAAGACGGCATACCTCCCCGCGTTCACGGCGAGCTCGGTGGCCCGAACGTAGTCGACGTTGAAGGCGAGAAGCGAGCGAAGGATCCGTCCGCCGTCCATGGGGAACCCGGGCAGGACGTTGAAGAGGCCGAGCATAAGGTTGATGGCGACGACGTTTATGAGGAGGTGTTTGACCGTGTAGGGGCGGTCGGCGAGCGCCGTTGCGTCAAGGCCCGCGAGCCATCCGGGATACGCGATAGAAAGCGCGACCACGGCGAGGGTGACGACGGCGAGGTTGAAGAGCGGGCCGGCAAGCGACACCCGCAACTCAAGGTCCGGCTTTTCGGGTATGTCGATGCTCGCGATGCCACCGATGAAGGTGAGGGTTATCTCGGGGACGTCGATGCCGTGATACTTGGCGACGAGCGAATGGCTGAGTTCGTGGCCGAGGACGAAGACGAAAATCAACGCGAAGTAGACGAAGGCGTCGATGCCGACGAGGGCCAGGATGACGGCAAAGAAGAGGATGAAGGTTGTATGGAGGTTGACGTCTATGCCGAACAGACGAAAGAGCGTCACCGACGAGCGCATTTTCCACCGATGAAACAGGCGCAATCACCCGCGGAGCATGGCGGTGGTGCCCGTCCGCGCCATCTCCTTTATGCCGAGCCCGCGCACGAGGTCGATGAAGGCGTCGATCTTCTGGGTGTCACCTGTTATCTCGACGGTGAGGGATTTTGGATTGACGTCGACGATGGTGCCGCGAAAGACGTCGGCGTACTGGATGACCTGGCTCTTCTGCTTCTCGTCGGGGGTGTGGACCTTGACGAGGCAGAGCTCCCGGCAGACGCTCTCAGACCTCTTGAGGTCCTGGACCTTGATGACGTTGACGAGCTTGTTCATCTGCTTGAGTATCTGCTCGAGGACGGCGTCGTCGCCGCGGGTGATGATGGTCATGCGGGCGATGGACTTGTTGCTCGTGGGGCCGACGGTGATGGACTCGATGTTGAAGCGCCGGCGGGTGAACATCGAGCTCACCCGTTGCATGACGCCAGGCTTGTGCTCGACGAGCGCCGAGATGACGTGGTCTCGCATGTCCATTGCGGAATGGATTTTATGATTGAGTATTTAATAAGGGCTATTCCAAGTCCTAAAACCACGATACCCATGGCAGACGAAAACCCAAAAGGCTACCCTGAAGACAGCGAACTCGTCATCGGCACCGTCGACTCCATCTTCCGCCAGGGAGCCTTCATCACCCTCGACGAATACCCCGGCAAACGGGGCATGCTCCACCTCTCAGAGATTTCTTTGAAGTGGGTGAGAAACATCCGCGACTACGTCAAAGAGGGGCAGAAGGTCGTCGTCCAGGTGCTCAAGGTCAACCCCGAGCGCGGCCATATCGACTTGAGCCTGCGGCGGGTCTCCGACCACCAGAAGAAGGCCAAGCTCCAGGAAGTCAAGCGCCGCCAGCGCGCCGAGAAGCTCCTCAAGGTCCTTGCAGGCGAACTGGGCGTCGAAGTCGGTGAGGTGCAGAAGAGAATCGCAGACCAGCTCCTTGAAGACTACGACACCCTCTATGACGGCTTCGAGGCGTTGATTGCCGACCCTGACCGCTTCGATGATTTAAAGCTCCCCAAGAAATGGGTGGCGACCGTCAAGGACGTCGTCGCCAAGAACATAAAAAGCCCCAACGTCTCCATCACCGGCTACGTGGAGTTGACGAGCTACGAACCCGACGGCGTCGCCGCCATCCGGGACACCCTGAAAAAGATTAGCGACTTCAAAGCGGACGCCGACATCGACGTGTCCGTCGTCTCGGCCCCCCTCTACCGTGTCCGTGTCACCGCCGCAGACTACAAGAAGGCGGAAAAAACGATGCGTACGGGGGTGGATTCCGCCCTCGAGGACTTTAAAAAACGAAGGGGGGACGGAGAATTCCACCGCGACCACCCCCAGAAATGAAGCTCCTCAAATGCCCTTCGTGCGGCAGGTACACGCTCAAGGACGCCTGCCATTGCGGGGGCGTCTCCCGGCCTCCCAAGCCGCCCCGGTACTCCCCCCAGGACCGCTATGGGCGCTATCGCCGCATGATGAAAGAGGAAATGCGAAACGAGTGATGCCCATGCAGACCGTCGAAGTCGAATACCTTGAAAAGCCGGAATTCAAGAACGCCGTCCTCGTCGAGGGGCTCCCCGGCATCGGCCTCGTCGGCAAGCTCGCCACCGACCACATGCGCGAGGAACTCGAAGCCACGCTCTTCGCCCGCTTTTACAGCCCCTACCTGCCCCCCCAGGTCGGCATCAACGAGGACGGCACCGTCCACCTCGTCTCGCTGGAATTCTATTACTCGCGCCAGCAAAAGCACGACGTCATCTACCTCGCAGGCGACTTTCAGGGGATAACGCCCGAAAGCCAGTACCACATCAGCGAGAATATCCTCGACCTCGCAGAAGAATGCAACGTCGGTCGCATCTACACGCTCGGCGGCCTGGGCACCGGCGTCCTCACCCGGGAGCCCCGCGTCTTCGGCGCCACAAACGACAAGAAGCTCACCAAGGAACTCGAAGAGTACGGCATCATCTTCAAGGGCGGCGGCGCCATCTTCGGCGCCTCGGGCCTGCTGCTGGGGCTCGGCGCCCGAAGGGACATCGCCGCTGTCTGTCTCATGGGCGAGACCCACGGCCAGATAATCGACGCCCGCTCGGCTGAGGCAGTCCTCGCCGTCCTCACCAAGATAGTCGACCTCGACGTCGACATGACCAAGCTCGAAGCCAAGGCCAAGGAGACCGAAGCCCAGATGAAAAAGATAAGCAAGATGGTCGCCGCCCACGAGAAGATGCTCAAGCAGCA
>CAYUFO010000222.1:0-3308 GCA_964443985.1 uncultured archaeon
ATCCAGAAGCTCGTCATCGTGGACCTGCGCATCAAGACCGTCGACGTCCCCAAGCAGGAGGTCATGACCCGGGACAACGTCCCCGTGGCCGTCAACGCCGTCGTGTATTTCCGCGTGCTCAGCCCTGAGGCAGCGGTCCTCAAGATCCAGAATTACACGTATGCTACGAGCCAGTATGCCCAGACGGCCTTGCGCGACATCGTGGGGAGCTATGAGCTTGACACGGTGCTTTCCGAGCGCGATATGCTTGCCAATGAGATAAAAAAGATCGTCGACAAGGAGACCGACGACTGGGGCATCGACGTCACCGCCATCAAGATTCAGGACATCGAGTTGCCCGCCGACATGAAGCGGGTGATGGCCAAGCAGGCGGAGGCCGAGCGCGAGAAGCGCAGCGTCATCATCAAGGCGGAGGGAGAGGTGATGGCGTCCAAGAATCTGGCGAAGGCGGCGCATACGCTCTCGGCGTCGACGGGAGCGCTTCACCTGCGGACGCTTTCGACGCTCAACGACCTTTCAAGCGATCAGAGCAATACCGTGATCTTCGCTATCCCCCTCGAGGTGCTTCGGGCGTTTGAGAAGTTCAGCGACTCGTTGGAGAGGAAGCCGGAGGGATAGTATACGTTTTCTGTCGAGTTTTGACACGCGAAAAGGGAATTTTTATCGGTTTGACGATTACGAACTCATACTTTTTTATGCCCGCTATCCTTATGGTAATACGTGTCCCAGGGGTGGGACGCGCAAGGGGTGGATTGGTTGGACGTGAAGATACCAGTAGAGTCGCTCGAAAAGAGCCATCTCGAATGGATCTCGTTTCTCGAAGAACACGACATGGTCTGGACCGCCATCACCCACGACCGGAACAAAAAACACCTCTGGGTCGTGCGGCGCGACCTCCTGCACCCCGAATACCTCGCTCGCGACGGGCCGAAGAAGGACACCGGCGTTGAACCAACCCCTATACCGTGACCTTCCTTTCCGGGATGGTCGTCCTGGCCTTGTGCTCGATGAGCCACAAGTCGCGCTGCTGACCGGGATTGATGAACGTAAACGCCTTCCCCTTCTTGCCGGCCCGCGCCGTCCTGCCGATGCGGTGCACGTACGTCAGGGGCTCCTGGGGCAGGTCGTAGTTTATGACGTGGGTGATGTCGTCGATATCCAGGCCGCGCGCGGCCACATCGGTCGCGATGACGTAGGATACGTCGCCCTCGCGGAGCTTGCCGATGGCCCGTTCACGAGCCGCCTGGCTCATGTCGCCATGGATGCGGGCGACCGAATACCGGCGCTTCTTGAGTATGCCATAGAGCTTTTCGACCCAGTACTTCGTCTTGCCGAAGACGAGCGCCTTCTCGGGCTTCTCCTCGGACAGAAGCTGGAAGAAGGCATCGAGCTTCTTCTTCTGGTCCACCGAGACGTAATACTGGTCGATGCCGGTGACGATTAGCTCGTCCTCGTCGGCGTTGGCGCTGACGAGCTCGGGGTCCCGCATGTAGCGCTCCGAGAGCTTGCGAATCTCCTCGGGCATCGTGGCCGAGAAAAGGAGAGTCTGTCGCTCAGCAGGCGTCTTCTTGATGATCCACTCGACATCGTCGATGAAGCCCATGTCGAGCATCCTGTCCGCTTCGTCGAGGACGGCGGTCGACACCTGGGACAGGGAAAGGACCCCCCGCTTGATGAGGTCGATGACGCGGCCGGGAGTGCCGACGACGACCGACGACCCCTGCTTGATGGAATCGATCTGGGGATTGATGGAGGCCCCGCCATAGCAGAGCGTCACCTTGACTGCCGAACCCGCGACCTTCTCGAATTCGAGCCCCACCTGGAGGGCGAGCTCCCGGGTCGGCGTGAGGATGATCGCCTGGACCGCCTTTATCTTGGGGTCGACGCGCTGGATGACGGGGATGGCGAAGGCGAGGGTCTTCCCTGTTCCGGTCTTCGCCTGGCCGATGACGTCCTTGCCTGCGAGGATGATGGGGAGCGCGAGCTCCTGGATGGGCATCATCTCCTCGAATCCGAGGAACTGGATGTTCTGCTGGATATCGGGCCGAATCGAAAGGGAATCAAATGAATTCATGAAGTATAGGCTTACGACGACCGGGTATAAAAAGGAAAAAAAGAAGGGAAGAAACAGACAACCCTAGATGGTCGGGATGTCTATCTCTTCGGCTTCGCGGCTGTACACCGACACGTCGGCGCCGCGGTAGTCCTCAAGGCCGCCGAGCATGTTGGGGCTTTTGACGCCGTTGACGATGCTGATGACCTGCATCTTGTCGTTGTAGGCGGGGTCGACGCGGGCGCCCCACGTGACGCCGGCGCCTGGGTTGAAGCCCGCGGTCAGCTGCTCGCCCACGGCGTTGGCTTCGCCGATGGTCATGGATTCGCCGCCGGTGATGTGGACGAGCGCTCCCGTGGCACCCTTGTAGTCGACGTCGAGGAGCGGATGCTTGAGGTTGTTTTGCACGGATTCTTCAACGCGGTCGGGGCCCTGCCCCTCGCCCACGGAAATCATGGCTATCTGGCCGCCGCCGAGGACGCTTTTTATGTCGGCGAAGTCGAGATTGATGAGGCTCGGCTCCATGATGGTGTCGACGATGCCCTTGACGGCGCGCGAGACGATCTCGTCGGCGACGAGGAAGGCCTGGTCGATGGGGACGTTTGGGACGTATTCGACGAGCTTGTTGTTGTCGACAACGACGACGGTGTCGGCGACGCCTCGCAGCTTGCTGATGCCGTTTCTTGCTTTGGAAAGCCGGCTTCGCTCGAGGTTGAATGGGAACGTGACGATGCCGATGACGATGGCACCCAAATCCTTGGCGATCTCTGCGATGACGGGGGCGCTGCCCGTGCCCGTGCCGCCCCCCATGCCCGCGCACAGGAAGAGCATGTGGGTGCCCTCGAGGGCAGCCTCGATCTCGCGGCGGCTCGCCTCCGCGGTCTTGCCGCCGATCTCCGGGAAGCCTCCCGCCCCAAGCCCGCGGGTGATCTTCGGGCCCATGAGCAGCTTGGTGATGCCGTCGTCGAGCTTCTTGAGGTCTTGGGCGTCGGTGTTGGCAGCCATGAGCTCGGCGCCGCACACGCCCATCGAAGACAGTCGGTTGACCGTGTTGTTTCCGCCTCCTCCGGTTCCCAATACGACGAGTCGGAGGCGCTCTGATTCGTCGTCGTTGCAGACGGGGTGTTGGTCCAGTTCCTTGCGCGCCAGTGCGCTTTGTACGAGTGAATCCATCGACATCTACTCCTAGGACGTAGTCCCTACACTACCCTAGATCGGTGCCGTCAAACAGCGTAAGAGTAGGAGAGCTAGTAAA
>CAYUFO010000223.1:0-3307 GCA_964443985.1 uncultured archaeon
GCTCGTCTTCCTGTGGATCGTGCTCATCGTCGCCCTCCACACCCCCCTGCGAATGAAGCAGGGCGGCATGCGCTATATCCTCCCCGTCTATCCGCCGCTCGCCCTCTTCATGAGCCTCGGCGCCTGGCATCTCACCACGTGGCTATCAAGCAGTATTGGAAGCGTGCGCCGAAATAGAGTCGAATGTGGCTTAGTGGTATTGCTCGCCATCTACTGCATCGCCGTATCGGTCTCCATCCACCCCTACTACCTAGACTACTACAACGCACTCGTCGGCGGACCTGCCGGCGTCTACGAAAACAAGCTCTTCATCTTCGGCTGGTTCGGCGAAGGCGTCGGCGAAATCGTCGCCTGGGGCAACAAGAACCTTGAAGAGAACGCCTCCGTCGCCTACCTGCTCGAAAACCACTACGCGGCGCCAAGAGTCCGCAACGACCTGCGCGTCGTCGCAAGCTTCCCAGACCGCACCTACACAAAGGAACACAACTGGAGCTTCATCCCCACCTTCGAACGCGCCGCCGCCGAACTCGACCACGGCCCACACGCCCCAGACTACATCGTCACCAATCCCGGCTTCATCCGCAACCGACCCCACCTCAGCCAAGATATCATACCCCTGCTATCCGAGCGATACCAAGAAATCCACCGCATCGACGTCAAAGGAGCACCGATTGCACAAGTCTACAAAAGGGACGATTGATCGGCTGACAGTGACTATCGGCTAGAGAAGATGATTCTTCGCACATCACTTAAATCTATCGTTTTTGTGATGATGAGCAGTAGACCATAGGATACGGCAATCAGGAGAGCATAAGATATGGCACCAAGCGGTGACGGTGCCGCAGGTTTCAGGGGAGAAATGATGATGATAGTTGCGAAGGCGATTGCGATGGGGGCACCATATATCCTCACCGGCAGTTGGAGTCGCAGGTGCCTGGTGACATAGACCGTGAGGAGTACCATTGCCGCGACACGGATTATGGAATTTGAGGCGGCAACGCCTTCCATACCCCATACGCCGACGACAAGCAGGTTTGCGATAAGAGCGACAAGGCTGACACAGAGGTTATAGACGGTGGTGACATCGATGCGTCCAACGCCTTGCAACAATGCCAGATTCACGGGATTCACCGCGATCTCGACGGCGAGAAATGAGAGCAATACGAGCGTGCTGGCTGCTGGAAGGAACGCAGTCCCATAGATGAAGGCGATAAAATGATCTGATGCGAGGACAAGTTCGATTATGGCAAGAAGGGAGAAGATGAGAGAGTATTTGAGAGAATGCTGAAAGATGCTTTGGACTTTATCCTTCTCATGGCGTTCGGTTTTCTCCGCATAGAAGGAAAAGAGCACTCTCGACGAGACGGGGATGAGTAGTCCGATGGCGCTCACCCACATGAATCCGATGCGATAGAACCCTGCAGCAGAGACGGTGTCGAAGACGCCGACGACGAGGGAGGAGACCCATTGAAACAAGAGGACGCCAAGATAGCCGAGGCTTCCATAGAAAGTGTATCTCTTTATCCCTCCGTAGTCAAGCGACGCGGCGCCATGCTCATACCGCGTATTGCGCAACCACGTCACAAGAAACAATACTGCCGCAAGCGCAGCTAATGCTGTGCCCCCGATGATGACAGTATAGTCGTGGTAGACGAAGACAAGCACCGCAGGAATTCCTATTCTGAGCAGGTGATAGACGAGATAAGAGTAGAGGACGGTCCTGTTCCTCTGCAAGCCGACGAAGACGTTACTGGTGAGCGTGAAAATCGAGTAGAAGAACACGTAGAGTGCGGAGGCACGTATGCCTTTCGCGAGGGCTTCATCGCCGAGGATACAGTATGCCACGAGGTCGGAGCAGAGGTATAAGGCCAAACTTGCCGTGGTCGAAAGGAAGAGTTGCCACTTCGCAAAAAATCCGAGATACGCGGCAGTATTTTTGCGCACGAGGCTAGCAGAGACAAATTTGACCGCAGTTGTGTCCAAGCTGAACGACGCGAAAAACACCCATATATTGGCAAGCGAGAATACGACGCTGTAGGTTCCAAAATCTTCCGGCCCGAGGAGGAGGGGGAAGATGACGGCAGAGCCGATGCCACCTGTGAACATGGCGAGTTTGGCGGCGATGCCCCAGGCGTTTTCGGTGACGAGCTTGGCATACCACGGCTTCATGGCACTAGTGTATGGTGTCTGCAAGTATTTATTGGTGTTTGGGGATTACTTATCCATGCAGTTGCGCGTCGTCGATTCGGGGGCCTGTGACCGGTTCTTCATCCACAGCGTCTATGAGGCGCTCGCAGCCGTGGGCGACGGCAACACGCTCCACCTTTGCTATCCCGAAACGCCGTATGTGTCGGTCGGCGTCCACCAGGTCATCGAGAAGGAGATAGACACCGGCTACTGCGAGGCCAACGATATCCCCTTCATCCGCCGCGACGTCGGCGGCGGCGCCGTCTACCTCGAACCCGACCAGTTCTTCTACCACGTCGTCATGCGCCGCGAGGACGCCCCCGGCGACATCGCATCATTCTACCGGCGGTTCCTGCAGCCGACCGTCGACGTCTACAAACATTACGGATTGCCCGCCGAATACAAGCCCGTCAACGACGTCGTCATCGCAGGACGAAAGGCGTCGGGCAACGCCGCCAAGTCCCTGGGCGACTGCATCCTCCTCGTCGGCAACGTCATACAAGACTTTGATGCGAAGACCGCCGCCCGCGTCATCCGCACGTCAAGCGAGAAGTACCGCGACAAGGTCGCCTCATCCATGGAGGACTACATGACGAGCCTCGCAAAGGAGCTCGGCGAGGCACCCCCCAAAGACGAGATAAAAGAGCACTATCTTCAGGCCTACCGCGACATGGGCTTCGACCTCGTCGAAGGGACGCTCTCATCCGAAGAGAAACGAATCCAAAAAGACATCGCCGAAAAACTCCAAAGCAGGGAATACCTCCACGCCCCCCGGCTTCGCCACCCGTTCCTCTACGAGGGCGTCGCGGCGTCGGCCGCCAAGATAGCGGGAGGCGTCGTCGTCTTCGAAGCCGAGGTCAAAGCCGACAAACTCGTCCGCGTCGTGCTCGCAGCCAAAAACGGCGTCATCGAGGAGATAAGCATCACCGGCGACTTCTTCGCAAGCCCGCCCTCGGCCGTCACCGAGCTTGAAGAAGAGCTCAAGGGCACGCCCATAGAAAAGGGAATCCTCGCCCAAACCCTCACCAGCTTCTTCACCACCCACCACGTCAACCTCGCCGGATTCCAGGTCGAAAACCTCGTTGCAGCAATAGTGAAAGCCAAAAAAAGAAGCGATTGA
>CAYUFO010000224.1:0-3286 GCA_964443985.1 uncultured archaeon
CGTGCGCGATCGACGGACCATACTGTAGCATCGCGGCGGCCAAGACGCGCGGCGAACGGAGGGGGTCAATGACGATCGACGAGGTTCTGGACTTCTGGTTCGCCCCCGGGCAGGAGCGTCGCTGGTTCACGCGCGACCCGGACTTCGACGCGGCCGTGCGCGACCGCCTGTTGCCAGTGGCATTGATTGCACGCGAGGGCCGACTGGACGACTGGCGGGCGAGGGCGCGCGGCTGCCTGGCGCTGGTCATTCTGCTCGACCAGGTGCCGCGCAACGTGTTTCGCGACTCGCCGGAGGCCTTCGCCAGCGATGCCGCGGCGCGCGCGGTCACCCGCCACGCGCTGGACGAGGGCCTGGACCGCGAGTTGAGCCAGGTCGAACGCCTGTTTCTCTACCTGCCGCTCGAACACAGCGAGGATCTCGCCGATCAGGAGCTGTCGTGCCGGCTCATCGGCGCGCTCGACGAGGATCCCGGCTGGCTCGACTATGCCCTGAAGCACCGCGAGATCATTGCCCGCTTCGGGCGCTTTCCGCATCGCAACGCCATTCTCGGCCGCTGCTCGACGGCCGAGGAGGAGGCCTTCCTGCGCCAGCCGGGCTCGAGCTTCTGAAAAGTGCACCGGCGCTCCCGGTCAGGGAATCAGCCAGCTCGTGCTCAGGCGGTCGTCCTCGTCCCAGGCGAAGGTCGCCCGCCGATGGCCGTTGCGTGTGAGATAAAGCCAGTCGATGTGCATCACCCGGCAGGTCACCAGGGCGAAGCGATAGCGGCCTAGCGCCGCTTCGCTCTCGTCCGGCACCCGCTCTTCGAGGTCGGGCGACAGACCCGAGGTCGGCCAGGCCCAGGGCAGGCCGGGCGGGCCGGAGATCAGGTATTCGCGGCGCTGGCGCGCGTTCAGCGACCGCCAGGCGCGCTCGGCGGCGCGACCGCTGGTCTGCGCTTCGGCGAGCGCATCGATGCGCAGCTGCGTGTTCTCGCGCGCGTCGTAGAACAACAGCGCAACGCGCCGATCCTGGACCAGCTCGCCGATCTTGCGGCTGCGGTTGTCGGTGTGGAACAGCAGGCTGCGGCTGCCCCGCTCCGCGCCGCGCAGCGCCACGGTGCGCACGGCGCAGCCCCAGTGCGCGTTGCTGGTGGCCAGCGCCGGGGTGTGGAAGCCGTGCTGCCGGTCCTCGACGCCGCGCTCGAGCAGATGCCAGATCTCGTCGAGCAGCGCCCCCAGGCGCGGCTCGTCCTCGGCGTTCCAGATGTCGAACGGCAGGCTCTTCATGCGCGCGACTCTACGCGCGCCGCCCCGCCCCGGCCAATTCAAAAGGCCGGCGGGCCGGAGCCGACCTCAGGCCGCCTTGGGCAGGCGCTCGCGGTCGTGCGGCTCGTCGTAGTCGATGACCGGTCCGCGCGCGACCACGCCGCTCGGGTTCACCGTCGTCTGGCTCTTGTAGTAGTGGTTCTTGATGTGCATCAGGTCGACGGTCTCGGCGACGCCGGGCACTTGGTAGAGTTCGCGGGTGTAGCCCCAGAGGTTGGGAAAGTCGCGCAGGCGCTGCCGGTTGCACTTGAAGTGGCCGTGGTAGACCGGGTCGAAGCGCACCAGCGTGGTGAACAGACGCCAGTCGGCCTCGGTCAGGCGCTCGCCGACCAGATAGCGCTGGCGGGCAAGACGCGCCTCCAGCTCGTCGAGGGCGTCGAACAGGGCCTCGTAGGCCTCGTCGTAGGCCTCCTGGCTGGTCGCGAAGCCGGCCTTGTAGACGCCGTTGTTGACCCTGTCGTAGACCAGCTCGTTGATCGCGTCGATCTCGCCGCGCAGCTCGCGCGGACAGAAGTCGACGTCAGAGGTCGCGATGCCGGCGAAGGCATCGTTGAGCATGCGGATGATCTCGGCCGACTCGTTGTTGACGATGGTGCCCTGCTTCTTGTCCCACAGCACGGGCACGGTCACGCGGCCCGTGTAGTCCGGCTTTGCGCGGGTATAGACCTGATGCAGGTAGCGCGCGCCATTGACCTGGTCTTCGGTGCAGCCCGACCCGGGACGGAACTCCCAGCCGTTCTCGGCCATGTGCCAGTGCACGACCGAGAGCGTAATGGCGTCCTCGAGCCCTTTCAGCTTGCGGAAGATCAGGGCGCGGTGGGCCCAGGGGCAGGCCAGCGAGACGTAGAGGTGATAGCGCCCGGGCTCGGCCGGAAAGCCGCCTTCGCCCGACGGGCCGGGGCGCCCGTCGAGCGTGACCCAGTTGCGGAAGGCCGAGGACTCGCGCTTGAAACGCCCGCCGGTCTTCTTGGTGTCGTACCACTTGTCGTGCCACTGTCCGTCGATCAGCAGTCCCATGGTGAAGGGCTCCTTTCTCTGTCGCGATCTGGCGCGCTCAGGCGACGTCGGCGAGGAGGATCTCGCTCTCGCTTGAGGCTTCTAGCAACACCCGCCCCTCGTCGGCGATCGCGACGCCGTCGCGCGCCTCGACCGCCGTGCCGTTGACCCTGAAGCTGCCGCTCGCGCCGACCAGATAGGCCTTGCGGCCGGCGCCGAGGGCGTGTTCGACGCTCTGCCCGGCGTTCAGCCGTATGCCATAGAGCGCCGCGTCCTGATGGATCCTCAGGGCGCCCGCGTCCTCAGGCCGGCCGGAGGCCAGCGGCACGACTTCGCCGGCCCGCTCGGCGCGCGGAAAGCTGCGCGTCTCCCAGCGCGGCGCCAGGCCGTGTTCTGCCGGCTCGATCCAGATCTGGAAGATCTGCGTCGGCTCGGGCTCCCGGTTGTATTCCGCGTGGCGGATGCCGGTGCCGGCCGACATGACCTGAACGTCGCCGGCCTCGGTGCGCCCGCGGTTGCCGCGGTTGTCTTCGTGGCTGATTGCACCACTGCGCACGTAGGTGATGATCTCCATGTCGCGGTGGCCGTGCAGATCGAAGCCGCGGCCCGGTTCGATGGTGTCGTCGTTCCACACCCGCAGGCTGCCCAACCCCATGCGCTTGGGGTCGAAATAGCTGCCGAAGCTGAAATGGTGGCGGGCCGACAGCCATTCGGTCTCGAAGCGGCCCAGCTCGGCAAAGCGCGTAACCTCGATCATGGCTTTATCTCCTGCCGGCGCGGTCTCACGCAGCCAGCTTCTTGGCCAATTTGGCGACGTGCTCGCCCTGGAAGCGCGCCATCTCGAGCTCCTTCTCGGTGACCTGCCGGCTGTTGTCCGGGCCGGCGATGGTCGAGGCGCCGTAGGGCGAGCCGCCGCGCACTTCGCTGATGTCGGTCAGGTGCGGCGACGAATAGGGCAGGCCGACGATGACCATGCCCTGGTG
>CAYUFO010000225.1:0-599 GCA_964443985.1 uncultured archaeon
GTGTACATACCCCGAGAGAGATTTGTGCCTGCAGGTGCGATAATCGAGCGCCAAAAGCAGGCCGACGCGCTCGGCCCCGTCCAAGGCTGTCCGCTTGAGGGGATGAACGCCGGCGTGCTCAAAGTCAACCAAGACCTTGCGAAAGGATATCGAAAGGGGGTGAACTGGCGAATGTCGAACGGCATCTGGCTTGCCGATAATCCCTTCGTTGATTGGAATCCCGGCAGCCCTGCTCAGGGGGGGCAAGGCGGCATCAAGCCCATCATCGACGACGACAGCCTCGTCGGCGAGGGCTCGGTGGTCATAGGAGCGGTAAAGCTGAAGGAGTCCTGGATTGGGAAAAAGGCATTGATTCGCGGCGACGAAGGCCACCACATCCTCATCGAGCGGTCCACCATCGGCGACGGATTCAAGGCGCACGCCCTCGAAACCGCAGACCATGGGAGACCGGTCGAGGAAAACATCGTGTACCCGAGGGGCGAGGAACGCGAGCTTCCCTGCGCCATCGCCATCGAGGAATGCCAGCTCGGCACCAACAACCAGGTCCATGGACCTGCCGTACTCAACCGTGTTCGTTCGGGCGCTAATGCCTTCTTCTT
>CAYUFO010000225.1:609-3285 GCA_964443985.1 uncultured archaeon
TCGCAGACCTATCAGACGTGACGTCGAGGAATGCCTTCTTCTTCAAAGTGACATCTCCAACGCAGGCGCCGTCCGAGGTGCCCGCCGGCAAGGGCGTCATCGCAGACGGCATGATCGATATGTATTACCCCCATCCGTGAGCGTTCCCATGGAGATCACACTCGACATCCGCCGGTCGGTGAGCGAGAATGCCCAGCACTACTATGAGCGGGCCAAGAAGGCCAGGCGGAAGGTGGCGGGGGCCAGAAAAGCGCTCGCCGACACCGAGCGCAAACTCGAGTCACTTTCCAAAAAAGAGGAGCGGTTCCTCGAGGAGAGGGTGGATGACATCCTCGAGAAACGTCCTGAGAGAAAAAAGGAGTGGTATGAGAAGTTCAGGTGGTTTTACTCAAGCGACGGCTTTCTCGTCGTGGGCGGCAAGGACGCCACCAGCAACGAGGTCCTCGTCAAAAAGCACGTGGAATCCCAAGACACCGTCTTCCACGCCGACGTCTCCGGCGCCCCGTTTTTCGTGGTCAAGAACCCCGACGACGCCGGGATTCCGCAATCCACGCTCGAAGAGACCGCCCAGGCAGCCGTGAGCTACAGCAAGGCCTGGACGGCGGGCATCGGCGCCGCCGACGCCTACTGGATTGCGCCGGACCAAGTCTCAAAATCCGCCGAAGCCGGCGAATACCTCACAAAGGGAGCGTTCATGATACGGGGCAAGAAGAACTACGTCAAGGGCGTGTCGCTAATGGTCGCCATCGGCATCGTCGAGGAAGACGAGACGCTGACCGTCGTGGGCGGACCCGCCATGGCAATCGAGAAGACCGCCGACCACCACGTCGCACTCAAGCCGGGTGACGTCAAATCAGGACAACTTGCTAAAGAGGTCAAACAAGCCTTCTTCTCAAAAATAAAAAAAGACCGCCACGACCGGCTCAAAGCCCTCCCCCTCCAAGACATCCAACAGTGGGTGCCCGGAGGGAAGGGGAAAATCGAGGGATAGAGTGCTATGGGGTTTCATCCCCTCCTTCAGCCTGATTCCACATCCTCTCCCACTCAGTTTGCGGATTGAAATATTCGTCGTATAGTTGCTCTCCTCGCTTGATGCCGTCGTCTCCGAGTATTTGCGTGAGGACGTCGTCGGTTGTCCTGCGGGTTCGCGTGGTATGATGGGTGAAGTCGTCCACGAGTAGATCGCGTGCGGTTTTTTCCCCCTTGTCCCGGTATCCGAGGCTTCGGGCAAATAACTCTCCTTCCTTTCCACCAGGAATTGTCTTATCGTTCTTCCCATAGTGGAGGTCCAAGCGGATTCGGGTGTTGAGCAGGAAGGTGAAGGAGTCGCGTAGCTCTCTGCGCTCATCCTTTGAGATGACGCCCGAGTTTTCCATGGCGCGCAATGCCTGGGGAACGTCGTTCACGTCGGTCTGGCCGTTTTTCACCTTGTAGACCCACATGACGTCGTGGAAATCGCGGATGCCACCTTTCGTCCACTTGACGTTCGGGTTTCGGGCATACTTGAACTTTTCGTCGCGGTCCCTGCGCCGGGCGTATATCAATGCCGAAAAAAAGTCGCGGTGCTGTTCGGCGTAAAGCGATTGTTGGACGTCATCCATGACTTTCCCTGCGAGCTCGGTCGAGCCTGCGCCATAGGTCAGCTCTGTGTTTTGATAGAGCAGTTTGCCGTTTTCTTTGGGATCAGATTCAAGGAAATCTTTGATCTCGTTGTAGGGTACACTGGCACCTAAAAACCCCCTGTCGACTGAGTGGTCGATGTCGCCGATGACACCATCAATGGTATGTGATAGGGCGTTGAAATAGTCCCTATTCGTATGGCCGAACGTTGTTTTTCCGACTTTACTGTAGACATCGAACAAGTCATAGTCGAACGAGGGGAATTCCTTTCTCCTCCCGCCCGCACCGGCGACAAGGATGGCATAGTCGACGGGAGCTTGCATGCGCCGGTGCACACGTCCGAGGAAATTGACAAATTGAGCGCCAGACTGCGTAAATATATCATCGCTCTCTTTGCGGAAAAAATCCTCGATAGACGTTCGCTCTTTTTCGTCCAAGACTTTTTCCCATAAATCCTCTCGAGCTTTCCGAGCTTCATCCCGGTATGTCTCGTCCCCCAGGGCGTGTTTACGGTTTATCTGATGAGATGTTGGGATGAACCGTTCGAGGAGCTCGGAAATCCTTGATTTGGGGAGGACGTCCCCGAGTCCGCTTAATTCATCGGATTGAATCGCTTTCGTAAGCCGCCCATCAAATTTTTCTGGCTCCTGCTTTGAATCCGGCCACAACCGCGGTTGGCCGTATTCTGCCTCGACCAGCGGCGTTGCTATCTTCAAGCATTTCCGAAGAAGGACGTTGCTGAGGTTCGCCATCTCGCCGTGGACCAGCTCCATGCGTTGGGCCGCATTGTTCATTTGCGAAATGGGGGGAGAATCTTCGAGGGGGGATTTATCAGTCATGCCTCGAAGGTATAGGAGACCGACCCTCGCAAGCCCCAGATGGGCGAATCTTCGAAGTGACGTTACCTTTTCATTGAAAATCTCTTTTTCTTGTTCAAGCTTGGGCAATTCGTCGAATCCGTCCTTTCTCTGCGCCCTCTTTTCTGCCGTATCGAGGAAGGCGTTCGCCTGCTGATTGATGTCTTGGGCTCGAAGGCCCCGAGGTTCCTCTCCTATG
>CAYUFO010000226.1:0-3282 GCA_964443985.1 uncultured archaeon
ACCTGGCCGGGAAACTATCAACCCATGCGACCCCCACCGTCGGCGAGCACTACGGCATGGGCCGGGGCGGCAGGCAGGGATTGGATGCGGGCCCCAGTCCCGGACGTGGGCGAGGCGGACGGCGGGGTAGAGGACCATGAAAAAAGAGAACAGGAGGAACCACGACATGAAGATCGCGATACCGAGCCTCGGAGAAAAGGGATTGGCCGACAGCGTCTGCCCGCATTTCGGCCGGGCGCCGACCTACACCATCGTCGACACCGAATCCGGCGACGTCGACGTCGTCGAAAACAAAAGCGAGCACTTCGGAGGCCACGGCAAACCCCCGGAATTCCTGCAGGCAAAGGACGTCCACGTCGTCCTCGCAGCAGGGATGGGCTTTCGGGCCATGCAGATGTTCGCAGGCCACGGCATCACCGTCTACTGCGGAGCCGAAGGCAGCGTACAGCAGGCGCTCACCGACTACGAGAACGGCAGGCTCCAGAAAGCCTCAGAAGACACGTCATGCAAGCACCACCACGATCACTGACCCGATGACCGAGAGGATGCAAAAAGGCAAGGACGTCGCCCGCAACGCCGTGGCAGTCACCGCTCTTCTGGCAGCCGTCAAGGGCATCGTCGGCTACGCTGCGGGCAGCCTCGCCCTCATGGCGGACGCCCTGCACTCGGCGACCGACGTGGCGAGCACCGCCGCGGTGTGGCTCGGCCTGCACATCAGCATGCGGGCGCCCGACGACCGCTTCCGCTACGGCTACTACAAGGCCGAGACGCTCGCCACGCTCGTCGTGTCGGCGCTCATCCTCGCAGCGGGCCTCAACATCCTCGCAGAGAGTGTCAACTCCCTCGCCGAACCCGCCACACTACAGCTTAGCGCACTGGCCCTGGCGACAAGCCTCAGCTCGGCGGGAGTTTCCTATGGCCTCATGCGCTACAAGCGTAAAACGGGTGCAGACATCAACTCCCCGGCCCTCATAGCCGACGCCGAGCACTCCTCCATCGACGTCGCCACGTCGCTGGTCGTCTTCGCAGGCATCGGGGCGGCGGCCGTCGGCTATCCCGTCCTCGAAGCCGTTGCCGGCCTCGCCGTCTCGGTGCTCGTATTGCGGGTTGCCTTTAAGATGGGCAAGGAAAGCATCCTCGTCCTCATGGACGCCTGCCTGTGCCCAGACATCGTCCGAAAGGTCACGTCTCTCGTTGCAGGCATCGACGGCGTCGGCGACGTCCGCGACGTCCGGCTCAGGCGCTCGGGGCCGTTCCTCTTCGGCGAGGCGACCGTCGAGATGGCAGGCCAGATGAGCGTCGAGCAATCCCATGAGCGCACCGAGGACATCGAGGCCGCGATAAAAGAGCATGTCCCCGACGTCGACTCGTTCACCGTCCACGTCGAACCCGCCAGCATGGAGGCGCATCTCGTTGCCGTCCCCGTGGAGGACGGCCGGGGCCCCGCCGCCCGGGTGAGCGAACAATTCAGCAAGGCGTCCCACTTCCTGTTCGCCACCATCGAGGGCGCGACCGTGATGGAGGCAACGGTCCGGGAGAACCCAGCTGCGGGGCTCGATAAGAAGGCCGGCATGACGGCGGCCCGATTCCTCATCGACGAGGGGGCGACGGCGCTCGTCAGCCGCAACGTCGGCGACGGCGCCTACTACGCCCTCGAGAGCAACCAGGTCGCGACGTATCTCTTCTCAGGCGAAACCGCAGACGAGGCGCTTCGGGCGTTCAATGCAGGAAAGCTTCGAAAAAAACAGGAGGTGCGTCGATGAAGGCCCGACTCGACTGCATCCCCTGCCTGCTCAGACAAAGCCTCGAAGCCGGCCGCCATGCGAAGGCGCCCGACGAGCGGCAGGAGGAGATACTGCGGGCTGCGGCGACCCACCTCGCCGCGGCGGACTACACGCTGACGCCACCGGAATTAGCCCACGACATCCACGCCATCGTCCGCAGGGTCACGGACTCCGAGGACCCCTACGAACGCCTCAAAGCCGACGACACGCAATCGGCCCTCGAGCTCTACCCGAAACTGAAAGAACTCGTGTCCTCGGCGCCGCATCCGCTGCATAGGGCCGTGAAGCTCGCCATCGCAGGCAACATCATCGACTATGGCGTCGGCCAATCCTTCGACGTCTACCGCCATGTCGAAGCCGTGCTCGAACAGTCCTTCGCTATCGACGCCTTCGACGACTTCCAAGACGCGCTGACATCGGCCCGCACCATCACGTATCTCGCCGACAACGCGGGAGAGACCGTCTTCGACCGCGTCCTCATCGAAGCAATTGACGATTCCATCGGAAGCAAGGAGATAACCTACGTCGTCAAGGGAGCCCCCATCATCAACGACGCCACCGTCGAGGACGCCCGTGCCGCGGGGCTTGCCGGCCTCGTCTCCTTTGACGTCGTCGGCAACGGCATGCCAGAAAGCGGACCCGACCGGAGAGACCCCGCATTCCTCGCACAACTCGAGCAAGCAGACCTCGTCATCGCCAAGGGACAGGGCAACTACGAAGCGCTGTCAGACCAACCCTTCATTTTCTTCCTGCTCATGGCGAAATGCTCGCTGGTCGCCGCCGACCTCGGCGTGCCGCCGGGAAGCCTGATACTCACGGGAGGCGGCACATGAAGCTCGCCATCGCAAGCGGCAAGGGGGGGACCGGCAAGACGACGCTCGCCGTCAACCTGGCCCTCTCGCTTGAGGGGCGGGTCCAGCTGCTCGACTGCGACGTCGAGGAGCCCAACTGCCACCTCTTTCTCAGCCCCGCATGGGGCGACGAGGAGCAGGTCACCGTGCCGGCACCGGTGCTCGACGCCAAAGCCTGCCGCTCGTGCGGGGCCTGCGCCGAGTTCTGCCGCTACAACGCCCTCGCCGTCGTCGGTGGGGAACTGCTCGCCTTCCCCGAGCTCTGCCACTCGTGCGGGGGATGTTTGCGGGTCTGCCCCACTCACGCGCTTGCCGAAGCGCCCCGCCGCGTCGGCGTGACCCGGACGGGAACCATAGGAGACCTCGCCTTCACCCACGGCGTCCTCGACGTCGGAGAGGCCCGGGCCGCGCCCGTCATCGAGGCGGTGAAAAGGAAGGCCGACCCCGAGGCGGCGACCGTCATCGACGCCCCGCCCGGCGCGTCCTGCAGCGTCATCGCCGCCGTCACCGGCTGCGACTACTGCGTCCTCGTCACCGAGCCCACCCCCTTCGGGCTTGCCGACCTCACCGTCGCCTGCGAGCTCATGGAGTGGGCACACTTCCCGTTCTTTGACACGCACAGTGTCGGTACGGTTCTCACCCTGCGA
>CAYUFO010000227.1:0-3271 GCA_964443985.1 uncultured archaeon
GCATCGAAGCGCTCCTTGACGGTCTTTCTGAGGTCGCAGTTCATATAGAAGGCCTGGAGGGGGTCGGGGGCCCAGACGTAGGCGCGAAGGTTGACTGAGGAGTCACCGTAGCCGATGAGGCGGACGGAGACCTTGGGTTCGCCGGCGGCCCTTTCTGCAGGGGTACGGTTATCGATGAAACTGGGGTGCTTCTCGGCCTCCTCCTGGATGATGCGGATGGCGGTGTCGACGTCACTGTCGTAGCTGATGCCGAACTCCACGTATTTTCTGATTTTTTCGTCGACGAGGTTGCTGTTCTCGATGATTTCGCCGGATATGACGCTGTTGGGGATGATGACGCGGCGGTGTTCGAAGTCGCGGATGACGGTATGGCGCAGCGTGATGTCTTCGACGTAGCCGTGGATGTCGGCGCCGATTCTGACGCGGTCGCCGATGCGGAAGGGCTCGAAGATGGCGATGAATATGCCGCCGATGATGTTGGCGAAGGCCTGCTGGCTTGCGAAGCCGATGACGAGGGCGAGGATGCCGGCGCCTGCGAGGAGCGAGTAGGAGAGAGCGCGCAGTTCGGGGATGACGTAGATGGCGACGCCAATACCGATGGTGTAGATGACGCCGCGCAGGAGGTGTTTGAGAAACGAGTGCTGGGTGGTGTCTACTTTGAAGACGCGCTTCGATTTCCGAAAGACGCGGTCGACGACGTTGGCGACGAATTTGGCCGCGATGTAGGTGAGCGCGAAGATGAAAAGTATCTCGAATCCTCGCAGGGCATACTCGACAATGATGGACTCGTCGATTAGTGTCGCAAGAGAGACCATGGTTTTTGCTAGAGTATTTATCTATGACCGAGTATTTATAGGCTAGAGAGTATGGCGCGCGGCAAGCGGTTCAGGAACCAGTCGGCAGGGCAGATTCTCGGGCATCTCGCGCGGCTTTTTGACGGGGAATCCGAGTACGATCTCTGCGTCGACCCCCTTGGCGTCTTCTTTGAGATTCGCGAGTCGCGGGGGCGGGGCAAGAAGAAGAAGCCGTCGAGGAAGAAGCGGCGCATCCGAAGCGAGCAGTCGCAGATGAAGCCGCGCCAGAAGAAGCTCTCCAACACGAAGAAGCGCATCAATCCGAAGATTCGCTCGGTCAAGAAGGGGCGAACGGTGACGCTGAAGGGCCGCGATTATTGATTTTTCATTGTTCTAATTCTATTTTCGCCCATATGGGCATTTATTAAGGCGGATTCCCAAAACACACCACAACCCACCATGAGCACCCCACCCCGACGCGGCCGACCCAAGACCTACCGCACCATCGACGCCCCACCCCCCATCGACTACTTCAAGCCCCGCGGCATCCCGCTGCACGACCTCGAGGTCGCCTCACTCACCATCGAAGAAATCGAAGCCATCCGGCTTGCCGACCTCGAAGGACTCGGCCTCAACGACGCCGCAAAAAAGATGAACGTATCGCGGCGAACCTTCACCCGCGAGCTCAAATCAGCCCGAAGAAAAATCACCGACGCCCTCATCACCGGCAAAGCCATCGAGATAAAAGGAGGCCACTACCTGGCAAAAAGCGAACAACTCCTCCAATGCCTCGCCGACGGCCACACCTGGAAAACCCGCAAAAACAACACCCCCACCCCCGTCTGCCCCGCATGCGGCGGGAAGACCATCAAGAAAAAGTAAACACCCACCATGACCGACAGGAAAAAAGACCGCAACCCCCGAGAGAAAATCGAAAACAACCAGAAATCGATCAACCACACCATCATGGTCATGAGCGGGAAGGGGGGCGTCGGCAAGACCACCGTCGCCGTCAGCCTCGCCGCCGCCCTCGCAAAAAACAAGAAAGTCGGCATCCTCGACACCGACATCAACGGCCCCAACGTCCCCAAGATGCTCGGCTGCGACGACCAGCGACCGACGGCCGACAACGAGAGCATCCAACCGGTCACCGCGAAAAACGGCATCAAGGTCATGTCCATGGCCTTCCTGCTCCAAAGCCCCGACACCCCCGTCATCTGGCGCGGCCCCCTGAAGATGCAGGCCATCGAGCAGTTCCTCGGCGACGTCGCCTGGGGCAGCCTCGACTACCTCGTCATCGACCTCCCCCCCGGCACCGGCGACGAGCCCCTCAGCATCGCCCAGCTCATCCCCGGCATCGACGGCGCCGTCATCGTCACCACCCCCCAAGACGTCGCCCTCCTCGACTCCCGGAAAGCGATAAACTTCGCCCGGGAGCTCAGCATCCCCGTCCTCGGCATCGTCGAAAACATGTCAGGCTACACCTGCCCCCACTGCGGGGCGTCCACCGACCTCTTCAAGCGCGGCGGGGGGCAAACCGCGGCACAAGAACTCGACGCCCCCTACCTCGGCGCCATCCCCCTCGACCCCGCCGTCGTCCAAGCGGGCGACACGGGCACCCCCATCACGCTCCAAGACAACACGACACCCGCCGCCAAGGCATTCGAGACGATAACACACCACATAGCAGACACCATAAAAAACCCGAAAAAATGAACCAATCAGACGTCGTCATCATCGGCGGTGGACCAGCGGGCGTCGTCACCGCCCTCACCGTCAAAAAAACAAGACCCGAGACAACCGTCACCCTCATCCGCAAAGACAACAAAGTATTAATCCCCTGCGGCATACCCTACATATTCGGCACCCTCGATGACCCCGACAAAGACCTCCTCCCCGACACGCTCCTTGCAGACAACGGCATCGAACTCCTCATCGACGAAGCCACCGATATCGACCGCGAAAAGAAGAGCGTCTCCACGGCGAACGGCGAGGCCGTCGCCTACCAGAAACTCGTCCTCGCAACAGGCTGCACCTCGACCATCCCCCCCATCACCGGCGTCGAACGCGAAGGCGTCTACACCATCAAAAAAGACTACGACTACATCTGCACGCTGAAAAAAGCAGTCGACAACGCCACCGACATCGTCATCGTCGGCGGAGGATTCATCGGGGCCGAAATGGCCGACGAACTCAGAAAAAAAGAAAAACACGTCACCCTCATAGAAGCCCAGCCCCACATCCTCCAGGAAGCCTTCGACGAAGCCTTCTGCCAACAGGCCAAAACTCGACTCGAACAGGCAGGCGTCACCGTGCTCACCGAAACATACGTCGAAAAAATAAACGGAGAAAGCCGCGTCCAATCAGCCACCACCTCCACTGGCGACACCGTCCCCGCCGACCTCGTCATCATCTGCGTCGGCGCACGACCCGAAAGCACCATCGCCAAAAAAGCAGGCCTCGACATCGACGCCACC
>CAYUFO010000228.1:0-3258 GCA_964443985.1 uncultured archaeon
TGTGGTGACTATGCTCGTGCTCGTCGATGTCGTCGTCGACGTCGACACCTCTTCGGCGTCGATGCTGAAATACGCCGAATACACGTTGACGCCGAGGGGAACCCGCAGATACACGACCTCGGAGGTGCCGGATGCCGTGATGTCGAAGCCCTCATAGACAACGCTTTTGTCTGGTTGGTCGGCTGGATTTTCTTGGAAGGCCTCCTCGATGTTGCCGAGGGTGCCGTTCTCCACCCACCAGGCCCGGGCGACGTAGCCGGTGATGTTTGACGCGTTCGATACGCCCGATATGAGCCTTCTGGACGCTGTTCTCGAGGTCGCCGCATCCCAGTCGACGGGCCCGCCGTCGGTGATGTCGGCATTGTCTATCTGGAACTTGTAGCCGAGATTGGGCGGTGCGTAGTCCTCCATGGCACGGTCAAGCACGTCCTTGGCGCCATCCTCGTCCCCCGCTGCATAGCGCCGCCCTGCCTCCTGGAGCACGCCCTTGCTCTGCAAGGTGTACATGAGCTCTTCGGCCGAGGCGTGGAGGGTTTGGAGCTCGGTTTCGGTCGAGCTGCCAGGCTGGAATTTCTGGATGCTCGCAAACGTCGTGATGACGACGATGACGAGCGTGAACGCGAACAGAGAATCCCATGTCAGTACTTGTGCCTTGCGCCCCATTTTTTTGGAAAACAGTATGCCTTAGTTATTTATTGGGGACCAGCGATTTAAATACCCTCTTTTAATGCCCTATCCGATGATTCCGGGCCAGCCGGGCGCAGAACAGTTCCAGAAGATGTGGCCGGTCTCGTTTTTCCAGTGGGTGCCGTTGAAGATGACGACGCCGGTGGTGGTGGCGTTGGGATTGGGGCAGGTGAGGTAGGGGTGCACGACAGAGGTGCCGCAGTTGTAGACGAGGAAGTCGGGAATCGACCACATCGCATCGGCCATGTCCTCGAAGCCGCTGCCGGTCTCGAGCGGATAGTTGTAGCCGCCCTTGTCTTCGGCGTAGAGGGTGAAGTTGTGCAGGCCGTCGACGATGCCGAGTTCCGCGGCACGCGTGGGGCCCGGGAAGGGAATCTCGACCTTCATGGTGTAGGTGGTGCCCGCATAGTCTGGGGTGTCAACCATGGATATGCAGCTTCCCTGCGTTTCGTAGTCTTTGTCTAGGGGTACATCGGCGAAGGTGGAATCGGCTGATTCGGTGGCGTTGTCGATGAAGAACACCCAGTGGTTGGGGTCGCGGCCGTGGCTTCCCGTCCAATTGATGTAGAGGGTTATCACGCCGTCGCAGGGAACGGAGGGACTGGGGTCGAAGGCGACGCCAGTGATGTCTGAGACGGCAGTCCACAACGAGCCGCCGGGGGGCGGAGCGACGTAGCTATCCTTGTCACAGCCGAGGATGGTGGTCGTCGTTGTGGAGGCCGTCTCGTTGGTGGGGATGGTGGAAGAGATTGTTGAGATGTCGAGCTTGCCGATGATGGAGCCATAGACGAATCCGACGCTCCTGTGCTCGGCGCCGGTCGTCGCATCGACGTAGGTGATGGACACCTCCGCCTCATAGTTGTCCCCTGGCTCGAAGCGGTCGCGGATGCCGGGTTTGGCGGGGTCGGTCGAAGTGCAGTCGATGTCGATGTTCATGGATTGCCCGCTTTCGAGATACATGCTGTAGTCGATGGGCTGGCACTTGACAGGCCCCACGACTACCGAAAGGTTCCCCTGATACACCCAGATGTCGTTTCCATGGTCGTTTCTGATGCGCATGTAGAACTGGCTCTCCTCGTATGAGACGCCCCAGTCGGTGGGGGAGAGCTGTGAGAATCCGATGGCCCGCCGCCCCTCCTCGACTGGGGTGAACAGGCCGGTCTGCCAGATGACGACGAGGGCGATGACGCCGATGAGGATGACCCAGCCATATGAACTCAGATATTCAATCGAACTTTGCCCGCGGTTGGCGCGAAATAGGTCACGTATCATGGTCCCCGTCGACTGTCCTGTTAACTATCGGACGACGAATATAAATAAATCGACGACCACAAGGATATTGAGGATGTGCCCGACGACCGTGAAGATCGCATGGATTCTAATCGCAGGTATTCTGCTCGCATCGAGCGTGCAGGCAGGCCATATCACGCTCGCAACGTCAATGCGGGTCGCTGCCGCCTTCGATGATGGTCAGGGCATCGTCGAAGTCGAGATGGTGAATCGCGGCGATGAGGCCGCCTATGACGTAAGACTCATCGTCGAGCCGGCAGAATATTTTTCCGCGCCTGAAGCGTCTGCTGGCCTGCTCGTGCCAGGCAGAACAGCCACGCACCGGTTGAACGTCACGACGCGCGCAGCCGTCGCCGACGGCAGTTATCCATTCGTCCTCAAGATAAGATACGCCGATGCCAACGGCCACCCCTTCTCGATAGTCTCGCCCCTGACCGTAGACATGGGGAAGAGCGCTCCTGCAGGGGTGAGCGCCTTTGTGGAGCGTATCATCCTCGCACCAGGCTCTGGCGCCACCATGGACGTCGTACTCCGAAACCCGGGCACACAGACCCGAACCATGCACACCCTGTTTTTCGGCCCTGATGAAATCGACGTGCGTGAACGGGAAAAAACGGCCTACGTCCCCGCCGGGGGACAGGCGCCCGTGGGCTACTACCTCGGCGCAAGCGAGCGGGCGTTGCCGGGATCCAACTATGCCGTTCTCGTGGCCGTGACCTACGAGGAGGGGGATCTCCACCACACCCGCTTTGTCGCAGGCAGGGTCGGGATAGGTCAGCAACCAAGGCCTCCAGCCGGAATCCAAGGTCCGCTTGAAGACGGGCGATTTCTCGGACTCGCCGGCGTGGTCCTTTTTTTGACCGGCACATATATCTATCTTGACGCGAAGGTATCCTAGATGACTTCGACGCTCTCCATCGTCATCCCGACCCTCAACGAGGAGTCGAACCTGCCGAAGGTGTTGTCGCTTTTGCGCGCGGAAGCGGACAATATCGCCGAGATCATCGTCGTCGACGGCTACTCGAAGGACAAGACCGTCGAGGTCGCCGAACGCGAGCGCGTCGACTCGATACTCTTCGACGACGTCGGCAAGGGCTCGGCGCTCAGGAAGGGGCTTGACGCCGCCAGGGGCGACATCGTCGTCATGATGGACGCCGACCTCAGCCACCAGACCAACGAGATACAGGTGATGGCGGCAGGCATCGAAGCCGGCTTCGACGTCGTCATGGGAAGCCGCTTCATCCAGGGCGGCGGCACATCCGACATGACGCTCTTGCGCTA
>CAYUFO010000229.1:0-3248 GCA_964443985.1 uncultured archaeon
TCCATGAGGCCCACGCGGTTGAGTTTTTTGACGAGGCGTTCTCCCTCGGCCTTGGCTTCGGGGTCCTCAGGCGATGCGAGGACGCGGCGGGCGGTCTCCCGGTAGCGGCCGACGTTGGCTTTCGCGCGCCAGATCTCCCGTTTGTTTTTGAGGCCGAATGCCTCTTGGAGCTCTCCCTCCTCTTCGATGCGCTCGGCCTTCCAGGGGTGAGTGGGCCGGGCGTACTTCCGTCGCTGCTTTCTCGGGTCGCCCATTATTTCTTCCTCCGTGACACGCCGAGGGTTGCGCCCTTTCTGAAGCTTGTCCGCGTGCGCTGGCCGCGGACGGGGAGGTTGAGGCTGTGGCGGACGCCCTTGTACGTCTTCAGGCGCCGCATGAGGTTGATGTCTTCTCGCAACTGCATGTCGAGGTCGGGCCCGAGGAGGTGGCGGTTCTTCCCTGATTCGGGGTCTTTCCGCCGGTTGAGCATCCAGGGGGGGACGACGCTCGCAAGCGAGTCGAGGACCTTCTCGAGCTCGTCTATCTCCTGCTCTGAGAGGTCGCCGATACGCTTTTTCTCCGAGACGGCGAAGTTGTGGCCGACGATGTTGGCGATGCGCGGGCCGACGCCCTTGATCTCGGTGAGGGCGCGTTCCAAGGGCAGGCTGCCGTCGAGGACGACGCCTGCGACGCGGACCCGGTGCTGGAAGCTGGCGGCCTCCGTCAACTCGGGTTTCGCCGGCTTGCCTTCCGCCTTCGGCTTCTTGTCAGCCTTGGGTTTCTCCTTGGCGGCCTTCTCCTTCTTCTCCTTGTCAGCCATTGTGTTTTTTAAACTTTCGCAAACGCCGAGGGTCTGCACGTCGCCCCCCTTGGGGGCTCGTGTCCCTCGGCTCACTTCATTCGCCGAGGTTGAGATTTGAACTCAAGAGGCCCGTAAGGGCCACGGGCTCGCTTGTCTCGCACTCGGCGCGTTTGTTTTGGGTTGAGTGTGATCTCAAGGCCCGCGCGTTACCTGGCTCCGCCACCTCGGCAACATACCGATGCTATTCTTTTGTGTTACTGGTTGGTGTAGAGTTCTCGTCCAGGGCCTATGTGGTGCCCGACTCTTACAGTTTTATGGGGGTGGGAACGAATCATGTTATGTGATCGTTCCCGTCTACAGTTATTCTCCGGGGAGTAACTGTTTCATCGTTGCCGACGATGGGTCGGCGGTGCTCGTCGATTCGGGCATCGACCCCGGACCGGCGCTCCGAAGGATTTCGGAGTTATCATTAACGCTAGATGCCTTAATAAATACCCACGCCCACTACGACCACGTCAAGGGCAATCTCGCCGTCGTGGAATCGACGGGCGCTGACGTTGTGGCGTCGCGGCGGACGGCGGAGGTCCTTTCTGCGGGCAACAACCAGTTCATCCTCTCGGAATTGTTCGGCGACCTCCTCGAACCGATGGCCGTCGACGAAACGCTCGGGGATGGTGATACATTTGCGGTCGGTGAGCTGGTCCTCGAGGCCCTCGAGACGCCCGGCCACAGCGAGGGCAGCATCTGCCTTTACTGCGCATCAGAGAAGGCCCTGTTCACGGGGGACACGGTCTTCGCCGACGGCGTGGGGCGCACCGACCTGCCCGGCGGCAGCTACGATGCCCTGAACACGTCTCTTGAGCGCCTGATATCGTTCGCCCACGGACACGACGTCGAAGCCGTCTATCCCGGCCACGGCCCCGCAGGCGAGGCATCGTCGCTTGCCCGCAATCACGCCGCCTTGTAAACTACCGCCGGTCAATAGACCGGCGGCATTTTGAGTATGACCGTCGGTAGTTACACGCAGGTTTTCCACACCACAACGAAGACATTCGTCTTCGTGTGCACGAAGAGCTCCGCTCTTCGTCGCACCGGGCAATAGACCGGTGGAAAACCTCGCGTTTTTAGCTGACGCTTCCCAGTCCTCAGACGATGGTTTCCGTTGTGTTGTTTGATTTGTGGAACACGCTGGTGTCGGCGTCAACGTACGAGACGACTATGGAGATTGCCAGGCGGTTCGAATTCCCCGCCGACTTCGACCCCTATGCCTTCCTCTACGAGACGGTGAAGCCCCTCATGACCGATTCCGTGGACCGGGAGCGGGAGTTCTTTCGCAGAACCTTGCTTTCCTGGGACAGCGACCTATCCGATGAGCAGCTAGCCGCCCTCACTGCCCTGTGGCAGCGTCGCCTCGCCGATTCGCGGGTGTTTGACGATGTCGGGGAGACGCTCGACCGACTCGCATCGTCGCATCGCTTGGGCCTCATCTCGAATCTCACCCCCCACGCCCACGATATCTTCACGTCGCGCTTCAAGCTTGAAGACCGCTTCGAGCACTGCCTGTATTCGTGCCGGGAGGGTGTCGCCAAGCCCGACGCTGCGATATTCTCGCGCGCCCTTGCGCGATTCGGCGTCGAACCCGGCGATGCCGTCTTCGCAGGCGACTCCTACGCCCTCGACGTTGACGGCCCCAAGGCGGTCGGCATCGCGGCCGTCTGGCTCAACCGCAACGGCAAGGCGCCGCCGGAGAACGCCCGATTTTTACCCGATGCCGTCATATCAACTCTCAGCGAGCTCCCCGACGCGCTCGCATCCCTTTCACGATGAGAATCGCCGTACTCGACCTCTCCCGGTGCAAGCCCAAGGACTGCAACTTCCTGTGCATACGAAAGTGCCCGATGGTGAAGACGGGCACCGAGACCATCGTCGTCGACGAGGACAAGGGCAAGCCAGTCATCGCCGAGGACCTGTGCACGGGTTGCGGCATCTGCGTGAGGAAGTGCCCCTACGAGGCCATCTCCATCGTCAACGTCCCCGAGGAGGCTGGCGAGCCCGTCCACCAGTTCGGCGTCAACGGCTTCAGGCTCTACAACCTTCCCATCCCCCGCGAGGGCGTCGTCGGCATTGTGGGCGCCAACGGCATCGGCAAATCCACGATACTCAAGATTCTCTCAGGCGAGATTATGCCGAATCTCGGCGAAGGGGGGGCCAGCCAGGAGGACATCCTCGAGCGCTTTCGCGGCCACGAGATCATGGGCCACTTCGAGAAGCTCTTCGCAGGCGAGGTCAAGGCGGTCTACAAGCCCCAGTACGTCGACGCCATCCCCCGGCACGTCACCGGCCGCCTCGACCGCGTCCTCGCCAAAAGCGACGAACGCGGCGTCCTTGACAGCCTTGTTGAGCGACTGGACCTGTCGGCTGCCATAGACAAGAAGGTCACCGAGCTCTCCGGCGGCGAACTGCAGCG